>CAZOMH010000132.1:0-9276 GCA_964580415.1 uncultured Nitrospirales bacterium | reverse complement strand
CGGCTATGGACAGGCAGGCCAGAAAATGCCTATACTTGGTAGCCCTTGAGGGGGGTGCTGCGAAGCAGCGGGGGGTGTATACTTCTGACACGCGCGGACAACACCTCCCGGCCCTTCGGGCCATCCGCCTTCGCCAGGAAGCTTCGGCGGGACAAGCCCCCCCCGATGGGGGACTTGGGGCAGGTGTGCGGTCAGGTCGTGAGGAAATGCATCTTGCAGCCGACTTTTGTCCCTGCCGTCTTCAAGGGAGGGGCTTGGGCAAAACAGAGCGGCCCTGCCGGCGTGCAGCCGACAGGGCGCGTTGCAGCTTTGCGTGAATTGCGCGCGGTCTCAGTTTGGGCAAACAGTGCTTGAAACGCTGCAAACACCGGTCAACTGGACTATGGTGCAGTTGTTGCTTGCAGATCCGGCAATGCACTTCCGGTAGGTCTGAGAGCCCACTCTTCTGTCGCAGCACATGCCGAGGGTTTTTACCGGCGGCAGGTCCTCGCCCTGGGCGTTCTTGCGGTCCACGCTGCCAAGGTCCCACAGGACGCCCGCAGTGGTGCCGAGCAGATCGATATCATCGTCGTCAAAGATTTCCGGGTCCGCAGGCATGTAGAAGAAGCTGCCGATGGTCATGGTCTGAAAAGCGGGCGATTTGGCGCATGCCCGGGCCGCTTTGAAACTGGCTTGAGGCAGTTCTTCCGACGGTTTGGACGCGGCCCGATCAACAAAGGTCAGGGAGATCATACCGGCAGCTCTCAAGGCTTCGAGCTGCGCCAGGATTTTGCCTTTCAGCCCGGCGTCGCCGGGAAGGTCATTCCATGCCCACAGGTAAAGCTGTTTCATGCTCCAGTTGCCCGGTGTAAAGGGCTGGCCTTCCGGCGCCGGCGCGGGAATCAATGTTTTCAGGGCTGCAAGGGCTTCGCGCGCCGCATCGCGCCTGGACTTTGGGACTCCCGTCATGCCTGTTTCGTCCACGGCGACAAAGTCGATGCGCTGGCGCCACATGCCCACCGCGGTTCCAAGGGTCAGGTTGCCCCAAAAGAGTTGTTTCAGCGGCTGTCCCGAGGTGAGGGCTGCGGTAAGCTGCACATTGGGGCCCCAAGTGACGGCCGTGCAGTCGGTGCAGCCTTCCGCGGCTGCCGCCGACTGGGCGGTTCCCATCAGTGCAAAAGAAAGCACAACCAGCAACAGGGTAAGACATCCGGACATGTTTCGCATACACGGCCTCCTTTTCTCGCCTGTCTCAGGCAAACCACGCTGACCCGTCCACGACCCACGATGGGACGCGGACAAGAGTATCCACCCAATATTGCGCGTGTTTTACCGCCCAACACCCGCGCACCCGTATCCTATTGTACCCTGCCCGGCCTCTTTTATGCGTGTTGATTGTTTGCGGGGGGCGGCCGCAGAGTACCGCGCGGACCGGGTGGCATATCCCAAATGTCCCCGAACCGCGAAATACGGCTTGGGAGCAAGGGAAATTCCCGGCCCCAAGGGAGTCTCCTTCGGGTGTTCCCGGCTGCCACCGCATGCCCTGGGGCTTTTCAGCCGGGCGACACGGTAAAAGTGCGCGTGTGTTCGCGGTAGACTCCGGTGCGGAAAGTCTCCGTAAAGTGAGTGGTTTCCCCGGAGGCAATCCGCTGCCGCAGTTGCTCAAGGGACAGCCCAGCGGTGTTCATATTCTGAAAGAGCCGACCGTCGATGCTGATCAGTTTTACCAAGGTGGTTGACTGGAGCTTGTCGGAGACTCCACGGTTCGGGGGAGGGGGCACATTTACCCATGCCGCATCGGCCGGGGCGTTGTCCGCGAGCGCGGTTTGTTGCGCAAGCAGCAGTTCAAGCGCCTCCCCGCGCGTGAGTGCGGTGGCGGCCTCCCCGCGGGTCAGCGGCAGGGTCCAGTAGATGCGTTTCATCGTCTGTCCATTGCGGGACAGGGTTACCGGGAGGCTGCCTTGCGCCTCTCCGGCGATTTGCTTTCCCGTGTTTTCCAGTGCGGCCCCGGCCCCGTCCGCAGAAGTGAAGGGTGCATTGTTGAGCGCTGTGATACGGTCCCCGGAGCGCAGACCCATGGCGGTCATATCCGGGGTGCGCCCGCTTTCGGTTACAGCAAACGACATGTCCGTGCCGAAGGCCTCCGTTGCGAGTCCGGCCATGTCGGCGAGCGCGCGGGCCAAATCTTCGCGGCTGATGAACAGGAATATTTCGGGAGCATCCGTCTGCGCTGCCAGCGCCGTGCGCGCGGCCCATTCGCGACGGTAGCGCGCATAGGCATCCGGCGTCGATACCGCCCCGATGTCCGGCACGTCCTCGGTTCGTGCGTCGCCCCATCCGTCAACAATCGCCAGCGTGCGGTTGTTGTTCATGGGGTGGACCAACTCGCCGTCGGGGAAAGAGACAAGCGGTGTGTTTGTGGCGGTATCCCACAATCTTCCGCACTCGAAGGGGAGCCGCACCAGGGAAAGCCGGTCGCCGGGCAAGAATTGCGCCTCCATGGCGTCTTCCTCAAAACGGGCACCGTCCCTGCCCTGTCCCGCCGGGGTTGTTGCCAGAAGGGTTCCGGTGTCCGCGTCCCACTGTTGCACGGCCCCGCCGGTAGTCAGGGTGAGTATTCTGTCGGCACCGGCGTTGAACGCGGCGGTCACCATGGGCTGTGCCTGTTTCGCGAGGGTCAGGGTGGCGGTGCCCGTGCCAACCGCCCACAGGGTCACGGTTCCGTCCTGGGTTGCTGACAGCAACCGGTTTCCATCGCCGCTGAAGTTCAGACAACGAACAGCGGCGCTTTGCGCGGGCAGGGCCTTTTCCATGTTTGCGGTGCCGGTATTCCAAAGGAAAACGGTTCCGGACAAATCCCCGGATGCGGCCTGCCTGCCGTCAGGACGCATTGCCAGAGCGGTTATTCGGGCGTCATGGCCGGTAAAGGCGGTCCAGACAGGGGTGCCGGCCGGGTCGTTCACCGCCACGGGCACATGCGAATCCGCGGTCAGGACAAGCCGCGCGCCATCGGCGCTCAGTGCGGAATACTTGGTAAAGTTGCCAAAGGCCGCAGCAAATCGGCACAGACACCTTTTCGCATCGGTGTCCACCAGGCTGATTCCGCCGTTGTCCCCGTCCAGGGACAATGCCAGCAGTGTTCCGGTGGCGGAGGAAGACAGGGCGGAGTGGGAGACGGTGTCAGAATTCGGACTGGCCACGACGCTTTCCACGCCGGTCGGCGCCAGGGGGTTGACTGTCTGGAAGAGATGCTGTCCGTTCGGGACCATGAGGAACAACGGACCGTTGGGCTGAAGCGCCGCCATCTCTCCCATTCTTCCCCTGCCCTGGAACTGGTACGCGGGATAAACAGACGCACCCGGGAACACCAGACCGGTGTTGTCACCCGAGTAGGCGAGCACGGCGCTTTCGTCACCCAGAAAAAAGGCCTGCATCGCGGGCCGGGCATCGGGCAGCACATATTGCCGGAGCAGTTCGCCGGTGGCGGTATCCCACAGACACACCGAACCGTCACCGGAGGCGGACAGCAGGCGGTTGCCGGCTGTATTGAAGCGAAGGTCGTAGACGGCCGAGACGTGTTTTCTGAAACGGCGCAGTTCAGCGCCCGTTTCGGCGTCCCAAAGCACCGCATCGGCATTCTGAACCGTGGCAATACGGGTGCCGTCGGGACTGAACACCGGCCACAGTCCGGTGATGGAGAAGAGCGGGGTCCGGCCGGCCAAATCCCAGAGTTGGAGCGTGTCCGTTCCGGCCATCGTAAGCAACCGTTCCTTTGTCGGGCTCATGGCGGCGGCGTTGACCGGGGATGCTGCGGCATCCATTTCGAAGGCAACGTTTCCGGTTGCGAGGTCATGCGCCCGCACTTTCCCGTCGTTGTAGCCGGCGAAGAGCAGGGTGCCGGCGGCGTTGAACACAGCCCCCTGGTTCACGGCCTGCTGCGTCAGGCGGAGACGGCGCCTGCCGGTGGCCGCGTCCCAGACCTGAATGACATTCCCACCGCCGCAGGCAATGTACAACGCACCGTCCGGGCTGAAGGCCGTCTTGTCGCACCGGATGGGTTCTCCCTCCATGTCGGCCAGTTTCCTGCCGGTGGCCGCCTCGTAGATGGCGGGCGTTCGGGGATAGGTGTTGGTGCCGATCCGGGTGCCGTCCGGGCTAAACACGGCGGAAAAGAGGTCCGCCTCCGGGAGTTCCACCGTATAGGCGTCCGGGTTGGCCTGGTTGAGCAGGTAGCGCCATTCCCAACCACGCCCGGCCGGGGCGGTTTTCCACAGCACCTCCGAGGCGCGGGCCGTTTCGTGCGTGTTGATATAGGCCTGGGCCAGGTGAATCTGGGACTGGTAGGCCTGTGTTTCGGCGACGGCCCGCTGGGCGGCCTCGCGGTTCCGGGCCTGCAGGATGCTGACGTAGGAGCACACGCCGACAACGAGGAGGACAACGGCGAAAGCCAGGGCGGTGTTGACGGCGGTGCGGTGCCGGGCATAGTAGTGGGACATCATCTGGCGCAGTGTGTAGCGGTAGGCGCGCACAAGGCTGCCGTCGATGAAGCGCTGCACCTCCTCGGCCAGTTCGGTGGCGCTCTGGTAGCGCCGGGCCGGGTCCTTCTCCATGGCCTTGGCGCAGATGACGGCCAGTTCGGGCGGGGCGTCGGGCTCGGCCTCGGGCACCGGGATCGGCCGGGCGGTGATCACCTTTTCAAGAATCTCGCGGGTGTTCTTTCCCGAATAGGGCGTGCAGCCGGTGAGAATTTCGTAGAGCACGGCGCCGAGGGAGTAGACGTCGGAGCGTTCGTCAATGGCCTCGATGCGGCCCCCGGCCTGTTCCGGGGGCATGTAGTGGGGGGTGCCCAGCGCCTTTCCGTAGGCGGTCTTGGGCGCGGCATGATCCCCGTCAACATCCAGCAAGTCCAGCGAATCACGGATATCCTCCACGTGGATATCCTCGGTGTCGCGCACCTTTGCGAGGCCCCAGTCGAGCACGACCGTCTCGCCAAAAGCGCCGAGCATGACGTTGGCCGGCTTGATGTCGCGGTGGATGACGCCGCGGCTGTGCGCATAGGCCATGGCCTGGCACAGGCTGGTGAAATTGGAGAGCAGACGGAGGCGAAGGTCCAGAGTTTTGCAGTTCTTCAGCGCGTCGGCAAAGGTTCTGCCGCGCACGAGGCGCATGGTGTAGTACACCGAACCGTCCTGGCGGCGGCCCAACTCGTAGACGGGCACGATGGCCGGATGTTCGAGCTGGCTGGTGATCCGCGCCTCCTGCAGGAAGCGCGCCACCAGGGCGGCGGACTGGCGGATGGGACTGGGCTTTTCCTCGCCGTTTTGCGGCGAACCGGGGGGAAGCAGTTCCTTGAGCGCGATGTTGCGGCCCAGATACTCGTCGTGAACGATGAGCACCCGTCCCATGCCGCCCTTGGCGTGGTGCGACACGAGCGTGTACCGTCCGGGCGCTTCATGCACCCCCGAGACCTCCGGGCCGCCATCGGCGGAAAAGGCTGTTCCCTCCATTGGGGAGGTGTCTATGTCGTCCAGGTTGCCGTCCTGACCGGCGAAACAGGTCTTTTCGACATGTTCCCTGCCGCCCATCAATGCCATCACGGCCGCGGTATCACCGTCGTGGGTGCGGACGGCGTCCTCCACCAGCGTTTCCAGCAATGCGCGGTCGCCACCGGAAAGGAGGCCCGTGTCCACCATGCGCTGTGCCAATGTGACGGCTGGGTCGGCGGTCCATGCCGCGGAAACCTCCGCCAACTGTGCGGGTGTCACGCCGCGCAGTTGCACGGCGAGCATCCCGAACAGCAGGTCCCTGTCCCTCTTTGCATCCATCACCAATGTCCTCTAGTGACCGGTCCTGTGCCACCGGCGTCCCGCCCGCCTTGGTCCGCCGCAACCATCATACCCAAAATGCCGTCATGAACACATTCAACGGCGGCAGGCGCATGAACGCCCCATGGTCCTATACAGCAAGATATGCACCAATGTCGGCATCATCCGGGTCGTTCATGCCGGAACATGACTGCGGACAAGGGGTTGCGATGAATACGGGTTGCCTGCGGGAAGGGTCTATCCCGGTGCGGGAGGGAAATCGGTCCAGAAATTGGGCAGCTGACTGTGCAGATTTTGGACATTTCTTTGCCGGAACAGTGTCTGTCGGAATTCTGATTTCCCGATTCTGGTTAGGGACGCAGCCGCCACCGGGAATCCGCTTTCACGAAGGCGAGCGTTCGCTTTTGGGATACTTCGAGGTGTTGGGTGCCTGTCGGGCCGTTTACGAGGAGCGTGATCGCAACCGGCGTATCCAGGGTGTAAACAAGCGTGCCGTCCGGTGCGGTGTTCCAGTCGATGTTTATCACCGCGCCGTCGGCCTTTCCCGGGATGGGCACTTTTCCGGCGGCATGGCCGAGACTGCCGGGATTGAGCGACCATTCAAAGGTGTTCGGTCCCAGGTCGAAGCGGGGGGTGAGGCCAAGCGCGTAGCGGGTGAGCTGCCAGGTGGGGCAGCCCGCCCACTGGTGGCAGTGGCTCCAGCGGGTGTCAAAGACCTCAATCCAGGTGGTGCGGTCATCTTCCAGCATCCAGCCCCAGCACTTTCGGTACTGGTCGAGCACGAAATCCATCTCCCCGTGCGCAATGAGCGCGGGCATGGCGTAGTGCGCGAAGTAGGGGGTGATCAGCCGGGGCTGCGCGGCCTGCGGATCGCTCAGGCGCGGGGCGTCCGGGTCATTCGGGAAACAGTTGAGCATGTGCCGCTTGATGAAGGCGACGCAGTCCTTTTCCTCTTCGCCCTTGAAGAAGTCCAGTCGCAGTCCGAGCACCGCGCGGTGATAGCCGATCTTGTCCCACTGGGGTGCGCCGTTTTCACGCTGGGTCGCGAACCACGCATCGAGCAGCGTCTTCATCTCCCCGGCCTGCCGCGTGTATTCTTCCGCCCGGTCCTTTTTGTCCAGCGCCATGCACCATCGGATCATGTCGCGCAGGGCGGCGTAGTAGTGCAGGTTGACGGCCATGTCGGACTTGCCCGGATTGGGCACGTAGCCCCAGTCGACAAAGCCCCAGCCCAGTTCCTCCTTCAGGCCGTCCTTGTCCAGCGCATTGTGGAAAGCCTCGAAATTGCGTTCTGCGGCGGGGAACAGTTCTTCGAGCAGCGTGCGGTCGCCGGTCAGTTCCCAGTAGTGGATGCAGGCCGTCACCCACTGCGCGGCGTAGGTGGTGAGGTAGGCGCCGCCGCCGGGGCACAGTCCAGAGATGAGGCCGTCCCTGCGCGCACACTGGGCGCACTGCACCAGCCCGCGCCGGCACAGGCGCAGGTCGGTGTAACCGGACGCGGCGATTTCCATGCCCACGGCCACCACGTCGCCGGCCCACTGGCCGCGCTCGCGGGTGGGGTTGTCGATCAGGGCGTCCTCGGCGCAGGCGCGATGGGTCTCGACGCCCGTCATCCAGATGCGGTCCAACAGCGGATCGCCGCTGTTGAACGCGCCCTCGGGTACGCCGTAATAGCACCGTTCGAGGTAGTCTTCCCGCACAAAGCGTATTTTGTCGGGTGCGGCGAGCACGTGGATTTCCAGAAATCGTCCGCCCTTGGGCGTGAGCGGAAAGAACTCCTGCCCGCCGCCGCGGGCGACGAAGTGGTCCATGTTGCACGAATCGCTCGCGGACAGGGTGATCCAGGGCGCCACGCGGCCGTGGCTGAGCGCCTCGCTGTAGGCAAACTCGACCACGGTGCCTGCCGGAAGGTCGAGAATGAAACGGGGACGACCCAGCCGCACACGGCCGAGATCATAGCGCCGCCATTCGCCCTGCGGGGGCAGTTTGTCGCACACCAAATCGCGCAGGAAGAAGCGCGCCGGGGGGTTGTCCTTCTCGTAGCCGTACACCTCGGCGAGCGGCCCCTTCTGGGCTGCCGTAAGCGTGTGTCTGATCTGGCGCACCTCGGCGGTGCTTAGCGGCCTGAGTTCGCCCAGCGCGATCTTCTGCGGCACGGGATCGGCCCAGAGCGCGTCGTCGTAGGCAACCGTCTTCCAGTTGCCGGGGACCATGCGCGTGTCGCACCATTCAATCCAGCCAAACTGGTCGTTGAGTCGGCGCAACTTCTCGGCGTAGGCGTCGATGTGGCAGCATTTCCAGCGGACCGGAATGTCCTTGTCCCCCTTCTTGACGGTGCACTGGAAGAAGGGCGGCAGCTTTTCCAGCATGCGCGTGGACACGTCCTCGTTGAACACTATGGCGGCGATAACATGTTTGCCCGCAGCAAGGCGTGCCGGCACGGTCTGGTATTCGGGACAGTCAATGGGAAAACGCGCGGGCCCTTCGGACAGGTATTCGCCGTCCATCGACAACACAAACCAGGAGCAGCCCAGAAAACGCAGGTCAACTTCCGTGTCCTTTGGCAGGTCAAAACTGCCGCGGAAGAAGACGTGGTAATCTGCGGCATCTGCTTTCACGTTCGGATACCACATGGGCGGTCCCAGGGGGGTGCCGCCCGCGGCCTGAACCGCTCCCGCGAGCAGTACCGTCGAAAGGACCATGAAGACCAGCATGTTTTTCATTGCTTTGCCTCTCCGTCCATGCGCCATACAAAGCGGTGCGCCGTCCGCACGTCGCCCGGCGCGTCGAGCGGCAGCGTGTAGGTGATGTCCCAGGTCTTTGCCCCGGCGTCATAGTCGGCCTGCCACCAGTCGCGGCCCACCGCGGACGACTGGTCCACCGCCGCCAGGGTGTTGTCCATCTTCTTCTCGTACAGGGTAAATCCGGTGTTTGCCCGGGCACCGATGATGGTGACCGGGGTGTAGCCGACACCGCCGATGACGGTGAATTCGGCCTGCTTCCCCTTGTCGGCGGAAACGCGCACCGGCCAGGTCTGTTCGACCTTGCCGACGGCCGCCTCCACGACTACGTTCGCTCCGGCGACTTCGCGCACGATGAGCCGCCAGGGGTCGGTGCCTTCCTTCAACGCGGCGGTGAGGTTCTGGTTGGGACCGTAGTAATCGTCGGCGGACTGCGGCAGCACGATGAACTCGACCTGCGCCTCCACGTAGTCACCCTTTTCCAGACGGTTCAGGCCTTTCGGCGGGGACAGTTCAACCAGCGCAGCGTCCCATCCGTCTTTGGTGCCGTAGACGGAGTAGCACGGCGCGGCGCACGCTTCGCCGCCGAGCTTGGCCTTCCATTCGCGGACAATGAACGCCTTGTCGCCTAGCGCGCCCTGGTCCCCCTCGGGGAAGGGGCGCGGTGTGTTCTTGTTGATTTCCACCATGCCCACCCAGGGGAAGGCGCCGGACAACGGCTCGCCGCGGCG
>CAZOMH010000131.1:0-9387 GCA_964580415.1 uncultured Nitrospirales bacterium | reverse complement strand
CAGGCGGGGAAGACGTCGTTCTTCACACTGCGCAACGCCGCCGCCCGGCTGGCCGCCGCGGAAAAACCGATTGCGGGCGTGGTGCTCAACGGCGTCCTGAGAGACTATTTGGAGCGGGTGTGATGGCGCGCATCCTGACAGTATCCAATCTTTACCCCCCGCACTACCTGGGCGGTTACGAACTTCTCTGCCGGCAGGTGATGCAGGAACTGGCCGGACGCGGCCATAAGATCATGGTGCTGACTTCGATGCATGGTTCGGGCGCGACTGTCGAAAGCCTCGACGGCATGGATGTGCGCCGTGTGTTGTCGCTCGATACGCCCTTCGGGGAACCGCCCAGTGTGTCCCGCCTGCGCCGTCTGCGCGCCGGATGGCGCAATGCGCGGGCGTTGCGGGCCGCGGCGATGGTGTTTTCCCCCGACCTGGTGTTTGTGTGGAGCCAACTGCGGCTGACCATTTCCTGCACCCGTGCCGCGGAGACGCTGGGTCTGCCGACGGCCTGCACCATGAATGATCCCCACTTGGGCAGCTTTGTGCCGACACCGTTCCGTCCGACGCCGAAAGGTGTCATCCGCTGGATTACGGACAACACCATCTTTCGAGGGGCCACCCTGTCCGGGTTGCGGTTGGACCGTGTGACCTGTATCAGCCAAACGCTGAAGGACGACCTGCTGGCGCTGAACGTGCCGGTGGAAGCGTCGCAGGTTATCTATCAGGGGATACCGATCGAACAGTTTCCCCTGAAGGAACATCCCGGCATGCTGGGCACTCCGCCGCGGCTTCTGTATGCGGGCCAGTTGCACGCATACAAGGGCGTGCATACGCTGCTGGAGGCGGCGGGGATGCTGAAGCGGGATCATGGCGTGCAGGTGCAATTGTCCATCGCCGGGGACGGCCCCGCCGAGTATCGTGAGCGGCTTCAGAAACAGGCGGCCGACGGGGAGTTGGACGTGTCCTTCTTGGGCAGGGTGCCCCACGGCGAATTGCCTGCCCTGTACCGGGACAATGACATATTTCTCTTCACCTCCACCTGGCGCGAGCCGTTCGGGCTGACCCACCTGGAGGCCATGGCGAGCGGAACGCCGGTGATTAGCACCTGCGACGGGGGGCACGGAGAGTTCCTGCGCCACGAAGAGAATGCGCTTGTTTTCGAAAAGGGAAACGCCCGTGATCTGGCGGGCAAGATTCTCGCGCTGATTCAGAACGATGCCCTGCGCGGTCGGCTTGCGCTGGCCGGGCGGCGCGAGGTGGAGGAGCACTTCACCATGAAGCGGTATGTGGATGACCTGGAGCGTTTCCTTCGCGGGACGCTGAAGGAGGGGAATCCATGAAGATTGCCATGATTCCGAGACGCTTTGTGCAGTCCGAATGGGGCGGCACCGAAACGGTGGTGCTGCAGACCGCCCGCTGCCTCAAGTCGCTGGGTCATGAGGCCGTGATTGTATGCCCCAACGCCCTGGCCGATTCCAATCATGAGACCATCGGCGGGGTCGATGTGATCCGCACCGGGTATTTCTATCCCTATTTTGGCCTGAGCCGGGAGGCGCGGCACATGCTCGACAAGAAGGGGGGCAACATGTTTTCCTTCTCATTGATTCGCGCGCTTTCAGCTGTTCCCCACGTGGATATCTTCCATCTGCACACGCTGAAGCGGATCGGCGGCATAGGACGGCATGTGGCCCGGAAACGCGGTATTCCCTATGTCGTCTCCCTGCACGGCGGCGTTCATGACGTGCCGCAGGCAGAGGCGGAAAGCTGGACCGAGCCCACGCGCGGCACGCTGGAATGGGGCAAACTGCTCGGCTGGGCGGTGGGTTCGCGCCGCTTGCTGGACGATGCCGCCGCGATTGTCTGTGTGGGGCAGGAAGAACAGCGCCGCACACAGGCCGTCTATCCGGGGAAGAAAGTAATATTCCTGCCCAACGGTGTGGATGTGAACCGTTTCGCGCAGGGTGACGGCGCGCGTTTTCGCCGGGAGCACGGCATTCCCGGCGATGCGCCCATGCTGTTGACCGTGGGCCGTATCGACCCGCAAAAGAACCAGCGCCTGCTGTTGGAGGTGGCCGGACGGCTCGCGCCACGCTATCCGAATCTGCGGGTGGTGCTGGTGGGTCATGTGACCAACGAAGAATACCGCCGAACCCTGGAGCAGGAGGCGGCGGACCGGGGCCTGTCCGACCGGATGATAATCATTCCCGGTTTGCAGGCGGACAATCCCGCGCTGGTTGACGCCTACCACGCGGCCGATCTTTTTGTGCTGCCCTCGGCGCATGAACCGTTCGGCATCGTGATTCTTGAGGCCTGGGCCGCCGGCCGGGCCGTGGTGGCCAGCCGGGTGGGCGGCATTCCGTCCTTCGTCGAGGACGGCGTGGACGGGTTGCTGGTGGAACCGGGGGATGCGGGCGGTTTTGCCGATGCCGTGGCCGCCTGTCTGTCCAACAGGGATAAATCGGCCTCGCTGGCCGCGGCCGGCCAGGCCAAGGCCGGCGCCCACTACAGTTGGGATGCGGTGACAGGGCAGTTGCTGGAACTTTACCGGGAGGTGTTGCGTGGACATCCTCTTCGTTAACGAAAAATGCGGCAGTTTCGGCGGCGTGGAGCAGAACATTGCCGAAACGGCGGCCGCCCTTGCGGCGCGCGGCCACCGGTGCATGCTTGCCTATGCGGAACGCACGGGCCGGGACGAGACGGCATTTTTGCGAGGATTCGCCGAAACCTTCCCCTGGACGGAGATGGCGGGACGCACGAAGATGTCGCCGCCGGATGTGGTGTATCTGCACAAGGTGCCCCGGGTGAACCCCCTGCTTGCGGCCGCAGGGGCCAAGCGCTCCGTGCGCATGGTGCATGATCATGACCTGTGCTGTCCGCGCCGGCACAAGTATTACGCATGGACGGGGAAGGTCTGCAACCGCGCCGCAGGCTGGTGTTGTCTTGTCGACCTGGCATTTCTCCGGCGCGGCGGCCGGGCCGGGTTTGCATTGCGGGGCATGGGCGGCTTCCGTGCGGAATTGGAGGCAAACCGGACTGTGGATCGGTTGCTCGTGGGCAGCCGTTTCATGCGGGACGAACTTCTGACAAACGGCTTCCCGCAAGACCGCGTGAGCGTGCTCCCTCCCGTTACAGAACCCGGGGGCGGCGAACCTTCTCCCTGTCCCGCGGCCCCGCGAATCCTGTTCGTTGGCCAGGTGATCCACGGCAAGGGGGTGGACCTGGTGCTGCGCGCCCTGACCAATGTGACGGGCATTTGGTCGGCCGACATTATTGGGACGGGAAACGGCCTTGAAAAGATGCGGAGCCTGTGCGGCGAACTGGGCCTTGCGGACCGGGTCTCCTTTCATGGCTGGGTGGACCACCGGCAGCTTGGCGGGCATTACCGGCAGGCCCGCGTGGTGGTGGTGCCTTCGCGCTGGCCCGAACCTTTCGGCATGGTGGGCATCGAAGCCATGCGCCTGGGCAGGCCGGTGGCGGGTTTTGCGGTCGGGGGCATTCCCGACTGGCTTGCCGACGGCGAAACGGGGCTGCTGGCGCGGGAGCAGGACGTGCCGGCGTTTGCGGCGGCGCTGACGCGCCTGCTGTACGAGCCCGGGCTTGCGGAGCGAATGGGCGCGGCGGGCCGCCAGCGGGCGGAAGAGATGTTTTCGTTCCCGCATTACATAGACCGTTTGGAACGGATACTCGGGGGTGCGGCCACATGAATATCGGGGTCACCACATTCGGCGGAGACGGCGGACGTTCCGGTATCGGCCGGTATGTCACCCAACTGCTGCGCGCCCTTGCCGCGCTGGATGCCGATGCGCAGTGGCAGGTGGCCGCCCACGCGGACGAGGCGGCGATCTTTGTGCCGGAGGCATCCAACTGGAAGCTCTCAACCGTTTCGGGGCAGTGGCATTCCCCCGTGGCCAATGTGGCGTGGCACCAATTGTGCCTGCCTTCCTGGTGCCGTGCTGGCAAACAGGACGTGCTCTTTCTGCCTGCGGGGAACCGCCGCCTTCCGCGGCGCTGTCCGTGTCCGTCTGTGGGGGTGGTGCATGATTTCTCGGCGCTGCATGTGGCAGCCAAGTATGACCCGGCACGCATGTTCTACATCAAGACCGTGCTGCCCGCGCTGATTCGCCGACTGACCCATGTCATTACGGTCAGCGACAGCAGCCGTCGGGATTTGCTCGAGTACGCCGGGGTGCCCGATGAACGGATCACGGTCACCCCGCTGGGTGCGGACCATGGATTCTTTAATCCCGGCGACCCGGAGCGTGCGGCCGCAGCCGTTCAGGAACAGGCCGGAGTGGCCGCGCCCTATTTGCTGTACGTTTCACGGCTGGAACATCCGGGGAAAAATCATGTGCGCCTGATTAAGGCCTTTGACATCGCAAAGACACGCCATGACCTGCCGCACCGGTTGGTGCTTGCGGGCAGTGACTGGTCGGGGTCGGAGCAGGTGCATGCGGCGGCGGACGCCGCCCGGCACCGCGACAGCATCACGTTTATGGGCTTTGTTCCGGGCGGGCTGCTGCCCGATCTTTATCGGGCGGCGGATGCGGTGGTGTTTCCCTCCCTGTTTGAGGGTTTTGGCCTGCCCGTGCTGGAGGCGATGTGCTGCGCCACGCCCGTGGCCTGTTCCAACGTGTCGTCCATGCCCGAAGTCGCCGGCGATGCGGCCGTTCTCTTCAATCCCATGGAAGAGGAAGACATGGCGCGGGCCATTGGGCGGATTACCACGGAACCGGCGCTTCGGGAGGACCTGGTGGCGCGGGGTCTGGTGCGGGCGGCGCTGCACACATGGGAAAACACGGCGAAACTTACCTGGAAGGTTCTTTCCGACGCCGCGAAGCGGGCGTGAACCGGAGGAGTGGATTATGACGGCACAGACGGAGACGAACAGCGGCGCGTTGTCCGATCAGGCTGTACGGGTCGCGTTGTCCGATGAATTGTACCGGCGTTTTTCAGGACCCGGCTGGCCGCAGCGCTTTCGCTACTGGCGCAAGAAATATGCCTGGCTGCTGATTGTCGGCGGCACGCGGTCCATAAAGCGGCTGATCGATTTCACCGCGGCGCTTTGCGGCGCGGTCGTGCTGGCGCCGCTGTTTCTGGCGGTGGCGCTTGCCATCAGGCTGACCGACCACGGACCGGTGCTGTTCTGGCAGACCCGGGTGGGGCAATACGGCCGCGAATTCCCCTTTCCCAAGTTCCGCTCGATGGTGGTGAATGCGGAGGCCCTGAAGGACCAGTTGCTGGCGCAGAACCAGCATGGCGGGGAAGGCGTGACGTTCAAGATGAAGCGCGACCCGCGCATCACCTGGATAGGCCGCATCATCCGCAAGTTGAGCATAGACGAACTGCCGCAGTTGTGGAACGTGCTGATCGGCGACATGTCTCTGGTGGGACCCCGTCCGCCGGTGCCGCGCGAGGTGGCGCTCTACACATTGTCAGACCGGCGGCGTCTGGACGTGATCCCCGGCCTCACCTGCATTTGGCAGGTCAGCGGACGTTCGGACATTCCCTTTGACAAACAGGTGGAATTGGATGTCCAGTATATTCAAAGCCAGAATCTGTGGCTCGACATCAAACTTCTTCTCATGACGGTTCCTGCGGTGTTGTTGGGGAAGGGAGCCTACTGAGCCATCATGGACACCGGGACCGACAACAGCAAGAAACTGCTCGCCGAGGAACTGGAACGGCGTTTCTCCCGGCGCGGCACGCTGCGTGCGCGCCTGCGCCGGGCGGTGCAGGTGTTGCTGTGGCTCGGTGTTGTCCAGACAACGGCGCTTGGCAAGCGGGCGGTGGATATGGCCGGTGCGGTTCTGCTTGGCCTGCTATTTCTTCCTGTGATGATACCCCTGTGGGCATGGTGCAGCATGAAGGGGCTGGGCCTGGCGCGTCAGACCCGCCTGGGCCGGTGGGCTGTGCCCTATCAGGAGTGGGAGCTTTCCATTCCCAAGTCCGGCGCGGGCGGCGTCGCCCTGATGCTCCATCTCAACGCGGTGCCCGCGTTGTGGAACGTGCTGCGCGGCGATATGTCGCTGGTGGGGCCGCGATCCGTGGCACCGGGCGGGGTGAGCCTGGCCGAACAGTTGGTGCGGCGGCGTCACAACGTGCGCCCCGGCCTGGTGTGCCTGTGGTGGATTCGGCGGCGGGCCAATATCGCCTACGGCTCCGAGGCCGAGGCGGACGCGGAATACGTGGACACGCAGACGGTCAGGGGGGACCTGGCCATTGTGCTGCGCGCCCTTCCCGCCATGCTGTACGGCGAGGGCATTGCCTCGGCCAGCGACGAAATAACCATACTGGACATGCGTATCAACAATTTGACGATGGACGAGACTCTGGAGCGGCTGGCGGAGTGGACCGAAGGGGATATGCCGAGGCAGTTGTGTTTCCTGAACGCGGACTGCATGAACATCGCCTTCCGCAACGCGCGGTACCGGGAGACCATCAACGGCGCGGACCTTACGGTTGCCGACGGTATCGGGCTGAAACTGGCGGGCAAAATACTGCGCCGCGACATCCGGCAGAACGTGAACGGCACGGACATGTTCCCGCGTCTGTGCGCCATGCTCGATGCGCGCGGCGCCAGTGTGTTTCTGCTCGGGGCAAAACCGGGTGTGGCGGACGCGGTCGCGGACTGGATTCGGGAGCGGCATCCGGCGCTGCGCATCGCGGGAACGCGCAACGGCTATTTCACGCAGGACGAGGAGCCGGAGGTCGTCCGCCAGGTGGCGGAAAGCGGCGCGCAACTGCTGCTGGTGGCCTTCGGCGCGCCGCGCCAGGATTTGTGGCTTGCAGAGAACCTGCCCCGGCTGGGCGTGCGCGCCGCGATGGGTGTGGGCGGGCTTTTCGATTTCTACTCCGGCCGTATTCCGCGCGCGCCCCTGTGGATGCGCGAGATGGGCATGGAGTGGGTGTACCGGTTTATCCAGGAACCGCGCCGCATGTGGCGGCGCTACCTTGTTGGCAATGTGGTCTTTCTGTGGCGGGTGCTTGCGCAGCGGGTGCGCGAAGGCTGACCCGGTCAACTGTCATGGGAGTGGATGTTATGGACGCAGCAATTCTGGCATTGGGAGAGAATAAAGGGCTTGACCCCTTGAACAGCCGGTTTCCCACGCCAATGATGCCCCTGGTGGATCGGCCTTTTATCCAGCATGTGGTGGAGTACCTCGTTGCCCGCGGCGTGCAGGAGGTGCATTTCTTCCTCAATCACCTGCCGGAGCGCATAGAGAGCCACTTCGGCGGCGGCGAGCGCTGGGGATGCCGGTTTCACTACCACCTGGTGCGGGACGAGTCGGCTTTGGGCAGGGTGCTGCGCAGCGTGGCCTTTACGGAAGGCCCCCTGCTGCTGGCCAGCGGGGAACGGCTGCCGTTGATGCGGGAAGGGGATGACCGCCTGTTCTCCATGCAGGGTGCGCGAATGGTGACCTGTCAGGGCGAATGGACGGGCTGGGCCTGTCTGGACACGGGCAAACTGGCCAAGAGCCCCGAAATCGAGAGTTCCGATGCGTTCGATGCGTGGGTGGGCCGTGTGGTCATGAAGAAGAACAAAATTGAAGCGGAGCACTGCCTGGACATGCGTAGTTTCGCCGGAATACTGGACGCCCACAACCGCGCGCTGTCGAAGACGGTGCCTGGACTCATGTTTTCCGCGCGCGAGGCCGATCCGGGGCTGTGGATTTCACGCAACGTGCGCCTGCATCCGGCGGCCCGGCTGACAGCGCCGGTCTATATCGGCGAGGACTGCCGGGTCGAGTCGGGGGTCAATCTGGGACCCGGCGTGGTGGTGGGCGCGCGTTCCATCATCGACGCGCGGACGGTGGCCGAGAACACCGTGGTTTTTCCGGGCACCTACGTGGGCGAGGCGCTGGAGCTTCAGGACGTAATCATTGACCGCAACTGCCTTGTCAATGTGCGGCTCGATTCGGGGGCCACTGTTGCCGACAGTTTCATTCTGGGCGCCGCTTCCGGAGTCCGTGTCGGCGACTGGCTGCACCGCCTGGCGGAACGGATCGCCGCGCTCGTGCTGTTGCTTCTGCTCTGGCCGCTGGGGCTGATTGCGCTTGCGGTGGCGGTGGCGCGCGGGGGAGGGGTGCGGACACTGCTTGCGGTGCGGACGCCCGCGGAGCAGCAGCCCGCATCCTGGACCACGTTCCCGCAGTGGTATATCGCAACTTCGCCGGACACAGACTCCGCAGCCGGGGGGCGGCTGGCGCGGATTTGCGGTTGGTTCGTGCCCGGGTTGCTTCGCGTGATCCTGGGCGGCGTGAGCCTCGTGGGCATGCCGGTGCGCGGCAAGAAAGAGCTGCTGTGCCTTGATGAAGGCTGGCGGACCCTGTGCCTCTCCTCGAAGTTGGGACTGATCACCGAGGCCGAAATTGCCGGAGTGGCGGACAACCCGGACCTGCATTACACCGCGGATGCATTCTATGCGGCGCGTCCGGGGGTTGCGCATGACCTGTACCTGTTAGCCCAATACTTCCTGGGCGCGGGCAGAACACTGCCGGGGGCGGAGGGAGAAAGCGGCCGTCCATGACGCCCGAACTGGTAAAGAAACGCCGCATGACCGAGATGGGCAGGCTTGAGGCCTGGCTTTCCCGGGGCCGGGGTTCGTTTCATCTCGAGAACCTGCGCATCGTGCGGACGATACTGGTCTTTATGCTGACCGCGATGCACCTGCGGGCGCGGGGGGAACAGAACGCCCGGAAGCCGCTGCTGAAACGGATCACCGTTGCGCTGGGCAGCCTGCCGGATGCCTTCGAGGGGTACACCCTGCTGCATCTTTCCGATCTGCACCTGGACGGTGTCGCGGGACTGGGTGCGTATCTGGCGGCGATGCTGGAACCGCTGCGGCCGGATTTGTGCGTGATGACGGGCGATTACCGTTTTGAGATTGACGGTCCCTGCCGGCCGGCATGCCGGGAAATGGCGGAAGTGCTGCCCCGCATTCACGCCCGCGACGGGATTATGGCGGTATTGGGCAATCATGATTTCTATGACGAGGCGGAGATGCTGTCCACCCTGGGAGTGCGCATGCTGCTCAACGAGTGCGCCGTGATTTGGCGCGGCGACGAGTGCCTGTGCATTGCGGGGGTGGACGATCCCCACTACTACGGAACGGACGACTTGGACGCGGCCCTGGGCGACGCGCCCCGGAACGCGACAAAGGTGCTGCTGGCCCATTCGCCCGAGCTGTACCGGGAAGCGGCCGGACGCGGGATCGCACTGTACCTGTGCGGCCACACACATGCGGGCCAGATTATGCTGCCGCTGGCGGGTGCGCTGCTGATGAATGCCAATTGTCCCCGCCGCATGGCGGCGGGACTGTGGCGGTATCAAAACATGACCGGTTTTACCTCCGCCGGAACGGGGGCCTCGCTGGTGCCCGTGCGGTTTCGCTGTCCC
>CAZOMH010000130.1:0-9394 GCA_964580415.1 uncultured Nitrospirales bacterium | reverse complement strand
GCACGCGTCCGGTCTTGCGGACGATGGCCTCGGCCAGTCCGGGGAACGGCGCCACGCCGATACCCCCCGCGACCAGTATGGGCCGTTCCCACGCGGCATTGATCGGGAACGGCTTGCCCAGCGGTCCCTGCACGCTGATTTTGTGGCCCACGGGCAGGGCCGACATCATCCGCGTGCCCTCGCCTTCCACCTTGTAGAGCAGCGAAATGCCATCGGCAAAGATGCGTTCAATCGACATGGGACGCCTCAGGAACGGGTGGTATCCCGGGCGCACCTCAATCATGCAAAACTGCCCCGGAGAGGCCTCCAGGGCGATTTCAGGCGCGCGCAGGGCCATCCGGTAATGACCGTGTCCGGTCTCCTGGTGCGCGGTGATGGCGCAGTCAACCACTTTTGGCATGGCTTATTTCCTGTTGTCCATGTTGAGCTGGGTGCGCAGCATCTCAAGCCCCGTGCGCAGCCGTTCAGCCATTGCCTCGCCGACTCCTTCAACTTCCACCAGCTGCTCTTTGGTCGCAATGAGAATGCCCGGAAGGGAGCCGAACTTTTCGATCAGGTTCTTGATAACGGTGTCGGAGAAACGGGCGCCGATGGTGATGAGCACCCGGTATCCCCGCGGCGAAAGGTTGGTTTCCAGGACGCGCGCGCCCGATCCGCAGCCCAGCGCCTGGGCGATGAGTCCCGAATTGAGCAGGTCGTCGCTGTCGAGATTGCGGACGCGCTCGATGACCGTATCCTCCAATCGGTCCCGCGCATAGTCGCGCACCACCATCCGGGCCTCCTCGAAGGGCTTGCGCAGTTCGTTCACCTGAAGCGTCATCAGGCGCCCCTCCTCGCCCAGTTCCTCCACAAGCGGGATGACCTCGCGGCGCAGGATGCGCTCCGCCATCTCGCGGCGCTGAAGCACGCGGCAAACGTCCACGACGGTTACCCAGCCGCCAAGTTCGCGCAGGGTCAAATCCTTCATGGTTTGCTGCAGGATGGCGACGTATTTTTCCAGCGTCTGGATGGCCTGGGAGGCCTTGTTGACCGACGCCTGAACGGTCTTCACCAGGTGCCGCCGTCCGTGGCAAAAGACAGTGACGGCGGCCCGGCGCTGCGATACGGTCACCACGACGCACTTGGCGCGGAAAGACATGCGCTGGGCGACGCGGTGGCGCGTGCCGGTCTCGCTGGAGGGAAAGCGCGTCGCCGGGCGCAGAAAACGGTTCGCATAGTGGATGCGCGTGCCCTTTTCGTCCAGAATGATCGCGCCGTCCATCTTTGAAAGCTCGTAAATGAGCTGGGGGGTTGCCTCTGCGCTCAGTGCCACACCACCCTCGGAAAGGCGCGCCAGCTTGCCGACATCGCCGAAACACAACAGCGCGCCCGTGCCCGCCTGCAGCACCATGGACAGCGCATCGCGGACGTGCGTTCCCGGGGCCACCATGCGGATTGCGGCGTGCAGCGCCTCTTCTTCACTGATTATCTTTTTCGGCACCTTGTCCCTCCAGTCCCAGCCGTATGGCCTCGGTCAGCCGGGCGACAGTCACCGCTCCGGCGCCCGGAGGCACATCGGCGGCGGAACCGCGCGGCAGCATGCATGACTCAAACCCAAACTTGGCCGCCTCGGCGGCGCGCTGCCGCGCCGCATCCACGGCCCGCACCTCTCCGGCGAGGCCCACCTCGCCGAAAGCCGCCATGCCCTCGCGCACCGGCCGCTCCAGGCAGCTCGAAGCGACCGCCAGCGCCACCGCCAAATCGGCGGCGGGCTCGTCCACTTTAACGCCGCCCGCGACGTTTACGAAGACATCCCGGTCGCACAATCTTAAGCCGGCCCGTTTTTCAAGCACCGCCAGCAGCAGCGACACCCGGCCGGGGTTCACTCCCGACACCGCACGACGCGGCGATCCCGCATGGGATTCGCCCACCAGCGCCTGCACCTCCACCAACACCGGCCGCGTGCCTTCCATGCCCGGCAGCACGGCCGACCCGCTTACGCCCTTCGGGCGTTCGCCCAGGAAGAGCGCGCTCGGGTCAAGCACCTCGTGCAGGCCCGTTTCCCGCATTTCAAAGACGCCGATCTCGTTTGTCGAACCGAAACGGTTCTTGACGGCGCGCAGTATGCGGAGAGACTGGCGGCCTTCGCCTTCAAAGTATAGGACAGTGTCCACCATGTGTTCCAAGAGCCGCGGCCCCGCAATAACCCCGTCCTTGGTCACGTGCCCCACCAGCATTACCGGCGCCTGCATGCCCTTGGCCAGCCGCAGGTATTCGGCGGCGCACTCGCGCACCTGTCCCACGCTTCCCGGCGCCGAAGGCATCGACGGAGTGTGCATCGACTGAATCGAATCGGCCACCACCAGCCGCCAGTCGCCCTTTTCGATCTGGGCCGCCACCGCGTCCATCGAGGTCTCCGTGTACAGCAGCAGGTTGGCGTCGAGCGCGCCGAGGCGGTCCGCGCGCATCCGCGCCTGTGAAAACGATTCCTCACCGCTCACATACAGAACACGCCCCCCTTCGCGGGCCACCCGGTACGACACCTGGAGCATGAGCGTCGATTTGCCAATGCCGGGGTCGCCGCCCACCAGCGTTATGGAACCCGGCACGATCCCGCCGCCCAGCACGCGGTCAAACTCGGCCAGTCCCGTGGCCAGGCGCTCCGGAGCCTCGCCCGCACCCTCGGTCACCGGCCGCGGCGCGGACGCCACTCCGGTTACGGACGCCATGGAACGACTGTCCTCGGTCGTGACGGACTCCTCTTCGATGGTGTTCCAGGCACCGCACTCGGGGCAGCGGCCCATCCAGCCCGGATGCACCGCACCGCATTCGGCGCACACATAGCGTGTTCGGCCCCGGACCATGTCAGTGCCCTCCCTTGTCCGAATCGGTTTCGGACTTGGGCACGGAAATGCCGAACATGCCCACATAGGCCAGACCCGGGTCATCCCGTCCGACAGCCGGGGCATACATTCCGGAGAGCGCACCGTCAAGATAAATGGCATCTTTGCAGCCCAGCTCGTCCCGGAAGAACAGGGCAAAATCATTGAAGTTTACCGCCTGTTCGGACAGCACAAACACGGCCTCGGCGTCCGAGAGCACCCCAACACCGTTGCGGATGTAGCGGCTGTCCGAATCGGGGATGAAACGCGGATGGATTTCGCCGTGGCGCAGCAGCATGGGCCCCGACTGTACGGCCAGATCGGGCTGCGGTTTGGCTGCGGCGTAGTCCTCGGTGCTGAGCACGCCGGCGCGCCCCTTGGCCACATAAAACACACCGTTCGGCTTGAGGAAGAAATTGCCCCCGCCGTTCTTAAGATTGAGCGGTTCCAGTTCCTGGCCGTCCTGCACATGCAGGCCCAAGGGGGTATAGTCACGGGCATAGATTCCCGCGTTGGTGGCAAATGCCAACCGTTCCCCTTTCAAATCCAGCGCGCCGCACAATGCGGTGAAGTTTCTGTAGGGGACGCCTGCGTCGTCCTTCCAGTACAGGCGCAGACGCGCCTGATCGACGCGAACACGGGCCACAATGTAGGAAACACCCCCTTTTTCCCGCTTTTCGACAGTCAACCCCGGCGCGGCCCCCCGGGCCGCCTCTCCTGCCTGAACCCAGAGGCACAGCAGCAGTGCGAATGCGAATAAATATGCCCGAATCAGCCGGTGTATCATGCTTGCACGCGTTCTCCGAACGTTGAGTGCGAATGTCCCCGTAATGTTGGGCCATCGTACCACACGTCCGCTGAATGCGCAAAACCCGTCAAGAGTTCCCAAATTACCCTTTATCCAGTGTCAAGAGTGTTTGGTTTGTCTTGTGGGGTGTTGGCTGCCGACTATCACTTTTCCCGATGAGCGTAGGTTTTCAACTCGTCGTTCGTCAAGGCCCCCTTCTTCACAAGATGGTAGTGTTTTTCATCGACGACAACGAGTTCTAAATATTTGCCCTCATTAACCTTAAGTTCAAGGAGGCCAAACACTCCGTCTCCCAAGAACTGCATTGCAATCGGCCTGCAAAGTGCATTTGGATAGCGCTCCCGGCACAGGGCAATGTCCTGCATTACCTGAACGATTCCGAATTTGTCATTGGGTGACTTTGCCTGGCAAGGCAAAACATAGTGAGCGCCACTCCGACTGATTCCGATATAAATCTCGTCCACTTCAATCTGTCCAATACCATCGACGGTGGTCCGAAAATGGTTTTGAATTGAATAGCAGGTGAGCCCGGTAAAAATGTCAACAACACGATTGTATCGTACCCGGGTGAGCAGTGCCTGCTCGTCTCTACCGGGCATGTACTTTCCCACTATTTCGGGAGTGGCGTCCAATATCTTTATCTGTTCACGGTTTGTGGTGAGGCTGATCTTACAGGCCTTTCCAAGGCGAAACTCATACTGGCCGACCCCGGAGCCAACTATGACCCATTCGCAGCCCTTCGGTGCTGTCTTGGTGATCTCTTCAGGAAGTTCCGTCCGGAAACGAAAACTATAGACAATGTCTCCGAGATTCTTGATGCGGTCAAAACCCAGCTTTTCGGCCGCTTGAACACAGTCATCCCGATGAAACGCAACACAGGCGGCGTTCTTCCTGTATTTCCGAAGGAAGACCTCTCTGATGATGTCAGCGTAACGGTTACCCATTCTTCACCCACCCCTCTTTCGTGCCTGGATCGGATTCGAAACACCAAAATGGTCACATGCTTCGGTCATGGAACAAGAAACCAAGTCTTCATTGCCGGGCATTAGCACGCGCGTCGGGAGTTGCCGCGAATCAATACCCAGTGCGGTGACAATCGCGTCGCCCAGCGCTTTGGCAAACAACGGGGCCACGGAGTTGCCCAGTTGTCGAAATCCATGCCATACGGTGCGGTGCAGTTGAAACCAGTCCGGATATGAATGCAGGCGCATTCCTTCACGAATGGTTATGCATCTCGGCAGTTCATAGTGAATCGGCCGCGCGGCCGTATGCGCGCCGCGGGCTGTGTCAGTTCCGGCGCGCAACGTATTGCAGGGTAGGCGGCGGTGGAGTTTGAAAAACCGGCTGACCAGTTCCGTGCTGCCCGGCGGCGTGCTCGAAAACCGCTCAATCGACAATTCTGAATGCTGTGATGAAAGATGTCCCCAAACGGCCCGGCGAACAAACGTCCGCGAATCGCAAAGCGCAAATTTGCCGGCCTTTTCGAAAGCCAGGGCGAAGCGGTATCCCTCGTAGGACAGGCCTTCAGGCTGCAAACCAGAATCATGCCTGGTGAATGCTTCGTGTGTCTCCAAATCGCCTATCGCATCCTCGGCCACAACCCGGGCCGGAAGCGCGTCGAAAAGGGACAGTTGGCCTTGCGCCCCGTTGTGCGTTTGCGCCGGGTACTCCAACGGAGGGCAGTCCTTGCGGTGCCCAAGTATTATGAATCGCTTTCGGGACTGCGGAACGCCATATTCGAGTGCATCAAGCACGCGAAGTGGAGAGGCAACGCAATAGCCCATCGCCTCAAATTCGTTCAGCAACTCTTCAACAAAGGCGTGGTGTGCGCCCAGGGTCATTCCGGGCACATTTTCAAAGACAAAATACTTCGGGCGAAGCTGCTGAACAAGCCGACAGTACTCAAAAACAAGCCTGTTCCTGGGGTCTTCCAGTTGACGGTAGCCGATCTGTGAAAAACCCTGGCAGGGCGGGCCTCCGACGATTACATCCAACTCCCGTGCCCCCAGCATCTCACCAACAGCATCGGCCTTTACGCCGGAGATTCCCTCACAGAACACGTGACACAGTGGGAAATTGAACTTGTGAACGGCGCAATGCACGGGGTCCAATTCCACGGCAGCAACAACGTCACAGCCGGACGCCTCAAAACCCAAGGACATACCGCCGGCACCGGCGAACAGGTCCAGAACCGTTGGCCGTTCAGTTGTAGATTTGGTCGTCTTTTGTATATGTTCGCTCATTTATTCAGCACTTGAAGCCACACTGCACCGCGCTTGATGCGTTTATAGAATTATAGTCTAGCACGTTAAAGATCCGCGACTTCCACTTTGGCGCGGGTTTTAGGGCCGTTCCCGCCAAGTCCAAACCAGAATAACATGTATGATAGGCGCAATTGTGATGGCAATGCGAATGATGGCGGCGGTGATCACGAATGAAGCGCCGCTGATAACGGTCTGTCACCAATTCGTCAGGGGCCCCCTGGGGAATGCGAGTCACTGCCGCGGAGGCGGGGCGGTACCGTGTGGGCGTTTGTAAGTCACCTATTCCCTGCAGACGGTTCCACAGCCGCATTTAGCGGCTGCGGAATCATTCGCCACCCGGCGAATGTGGTCCCACGAGTAAATACCGGAGGAGTGCCCATCGTTCCAGGCAATACCAACGGCATAGTTGCCGAGCGGGAGAATCTCCACGGGCTGAATGTCGGCCGCGACGGTTACCGGGTCGAGCATGGGCGCGCCGCTCATCTCGTCAATACACAACGCACAGCGGCAGGAGAGCCGCAGGGTACGGTTGGCCACGCGGCTCTCCGTGCCGTCGGGCCAGCGCACCGTGATGAAGGTCTCGTCGGCGCTGATTTCCGGATGGCCCGCGTGGTCGCCGCGGCGCATGCCCACGGCACGGTGCAACCGGTCGGCGAGTTCCGCAAACTCGGGAATGTCAGCGCCCGCGTCGCGCGTCGCCGCGCTGTGTACGTTGGGCAGGATGGGCAACCGCGCCAGTGTCTCCAGTCCAAAGCGGTCATGCAGTGTTCCCGAACTGTCGCCAAAGGGGTGGTGTCTTTTGCCGCAGCCGTCGCAGGTGAAGAAGGCCATGTTTTCCACCACGCCGAGCACGGGCACCTCCAGGCGCTCAAACATGAGTATGCCGCGCGCCACATCGACCAGCGACAATGCCTGCGGGGTGGTGACGATGATTGCCCCGTCGAAGGAAACGCGCTGGGTCAATGTAAGCTGGATGTCGCCCGTCCCGGGCGGCAGGTCGATCAACAGGTAGTCCAGGGGGCCCCAGTCGGTGTTGGAGAGAAGCTGCATCACGTAGTTCGACACCATGGGTCCGCGCATGACCGCGGGCTTCTCGCCCATGAAATAGCCCAGGCTCATCGTGGGCAGACCGTCCACCTCCACCGGCAAAACGCGGTCCTCAATGGAAAGCATCTCGGGATGGTGCGTGTTGAAGAGCGTGGGAATGGACGGGCCGTGAATATCCGCGTCCAGCAGACCCACCGCCAGCCCCCCGCGCTGGAGCGCGCGCGCCAGCAGCGCGGCGACCGTCGATTTGCCCACCCCCCCCTTGCAGGAGGACACGGCGATGACCGCGCCGATATTGTCCAGCGCCACCGAAGGTGACGGCGCATGCCGCTGCTGCGCCGTCATTTCGATATCGACGCTGGTCACGCCGGGCAGCGCCCGGACGGCCTGTTCCGCCTGGGCGCGGAAACGTTCACGCACGGGGCAGGCGGGGGTGGTCAGCTCGATGATGAAAGACACGGCTCCGCCGTTGATCTTTATCTGCTTCACAAAACCGAGTGAGACAATGTCCCGGTGCAGATCGGGATCGGTTATTGTCCGCAGCGCGTCCAGAATTGCCGTTTCGGTAACCATGAAAAACTCCTTGAGTGCCTTGCATCGGGATATGCCCCCCCACAGCGTCTTTGCAGTGGCGGGCGCCCTTCAGTTTGTGCGAACGTCTTATTGGGCGGTCATTCCACACTGCGGCCGCCAGCGGACAACCCGCAAAAGACACGGTGTGAAGGGCTGTTCCATCCGCATCTGTCAACCAAAGACGTCGCCCGCGAAGAGCAGGCCGCAATACATGCATTTCTTGTGGCGCGAATTTGACACCCGCCCGCACTGGGGGCACTGGAGCGGATGTTCGGAAAGCTGCCCGTCCTGCTTGCCGTCGCGCAGGTCCACCTCCTGGGCAATCTTCTCAAGGTCGGCGTCCGTCAACTGGAGCCGTTCCCGCACAAGTTCCCAAAGCGCCTGGTTGAGCAGGGTAATTCGTCCCACCTGTTCACGGAGTTCTTCAACGTCGCTCTTCTGCGCCGTCGCCGCCTTTATGGCGGCGTTGGCCGTCTGGCGGGCCACCTCGTCTGCGTTCGGCTGCATGGCATCAAAGCCGCCCATGGGGAAAAACAAACCCGCCATTGATTTCTCTCCGCGTTGTCCGCGCGCAAAAGGCTCAGATGACGCGTCCCGCCCAAAGTCCGAGCGCGCACAGGGTGAGTCCCGCCACGTTGTTCGCCAAAATGTTCACCACTGCAAGACCCGCCGATCCTTCCGCCGCGAACAGCACTGTCTCCATGCCGAAGCTGGAGAAAGTGGTGAATCCGCCCAGGAATCCGGCAAGCAGGAACATGCGCAGTTCGGGACCCAGCGGCACCGCATTGCGCACGATGAGCGCGAAGGCCAGACCGTAGATGAAGCAGCCCAGCAGGTTGACCGCCAGCGTGCCCCAGGGGAACTGGGGCCCAAACAGGCGCGCGCATCCCACGGATGTGCCGTAGCGGGCGAGCGAACCCAGCGCGCCGCCCGTGCCGACCAGGAACACGGCCTTCAGAACCGCGGTCATGGTGGCGGGGCTGTTCACCCGAAATGCTCCTGCAGAAAGCCCAGGTTAAGCTGCGGATAGACCGGGTAGCGGTCGAGCAGCGTCTTGACGCGGGAAAGCGCCGCCTTGCGCACTTTCGGGTCCAGCAGGTACTTCTTTTTGCTCGGTTTGCCCGTGTTTTCCCCCGTGGCAAGCACATCCGCGCGGGTGCCGTCGAGCACGCTGCGGATAATGGACGCAATTTCAACCATCTCGTCCGCGCCCATGCCGAGCGTGGTGACCGCCGGCGTGCCGATGCGCAGCCCGCTGGTGATCATCGGTCCGTTCGGGTCGAAGGGCAGCGAGTTGTAGTTGAGCGTAACGCCGCACTCGCGCAGCGCCGACGCCGCCTGCGTGCCCGTGAGCCCGCAGCTCCGGGTCACATTGATCAGCATCAGGTGGTTGTCCGTGCCGCCGGTGGCCAGCGTGAGCCCGTTCTTCATGAGCGCCTCGGCCAGCGTCTGTGCGTTTTCCACGATGCGCGCCGCATAGGTTTTGAACTCGGGCCGGTTTGCCTCGGTGAACGCCACCGCTTTGGCGGCGATCACGTGAGACAGCGGTCCGCCCAGCACAAGCGGGCAGCCCTTGTCCACGAACTCGGCAAACTCTTTCTTGCACAGCACCACGCCGCCGCGCGGTCCGCGCAGCGTCTTGTGCGTGGTCGAAGTGACAACATGCGCGTGCGGAACCGGATTGTGGTCGCCCGTGAAAACGCCGCCCGCCACCAGGCCCGCGAAGTGGGCCATGTCCACCATGAACACCGCGCCGACCTTGTCGGCAATTTCACGCATCCGTGCAAAATTGATCAGGCGCGGATAGGCGCTGTAGCCCGCCAGCAGCACCAGCGGCTTCA
>CAZOMH010000129.1:0-9492 GCA_964580415.1 uncultured Nitrospirales bacterium | reverse complement strand
CAGGAAGCTTCGGCGGGACAAGCCCCCCTCGATGGGGGACTTGGGAAGGCGCGCGCTTTGTTTGTGGTGAAATGCATCCCCAGCAGACTTATGTCCCCCGTGTCTTATAAAGCGGGTATTGCCGCGGGACTTGCCGGCTTCAGTCTCGCGCTCCCGCACCGGGCGGGCTGTGCCCCGCTACAAAGGGTCTTCCCGCGCGGGTCCCCTGTCCGGCCCGCCTTCCCCGGCGCACCTTCTTCGTCTGCGGTCCTTTTGTTTGCGCAGCCGGGCGGCCTGCTTTGCCGCGGGGCTGTTGGTGCCGAGCGTGCGTGTTTCGATGAGTTCGCACAGGCGGCGGCGGGCGTAAAAGCGGTTCAATGCCTGGGAACGGGCCTCCTGCGCTTTGACTTCCAGGCCCGTGGGGCGGTGCAGGAGGCGCACTGCCGAGGCGGTGCGGTTGACCTTCTGCCCGCCGGGACCGGAGGCGCGGATGAATGACTCGTCCAAGTCGGTCTCGCGCAGGCCGCAGCGCTCCATGCGCTCGGCCAGTTCGGCCGCTTTGCCCGGCGTTACGCCAAAGAGTCCCACAACGTTTACCTCTTCGCGGCACAGGAACAGACACGTCTCCGCCTCGCCGCGCCTGCAACGGTCCCTGTTCTTAGCGCGGATCGCCCCGCAGCACGAATGCGGCACAGTCGAGGGTGTTGGGGAAGGCGCTGCGGACAATTTCGCGCGCCGCGTGCGCCGCACCGGCCTTGTTGCCCGCGCCGGCACGGGCGTAGAAGGCGTCAAAGAAGGTGGCGGAAACGGCCGGGTCCACCGGCCAGAGCGTTGTCACCAGCGTTCCGCAGCCGCCTGTGCGCAGTGTTTCCGCAAGGGCGGAAAGCAATTCGCCGCGCCATTCCGTATCGGGTGCCGCGGGTGCCCCGTCGATGGAGAACACCGCCGCGGGCACCGGTTCGCCGAGCAGCCGCGCCAGCGGCAGTTCTCCGGCGCTGTTGTCTCCCGCAAAGACCAGCGGGCACAGCATTACATCCGTTGGGCGGGCGTCGATCAGGCAGGCCGCATGTACCGCATCGGTTTGTTGCGCGTCGGCGGCAAGCGCATCCGGCGTCGCCTCTGCGCCGGTTTTGCGGGTGACCGGGGGTGTTCCGTCGGCCGGTGCGGAGAACGCGCCGGCACGGTCGTCGCGCGCCAAAACGGCGCGCAGGCGCGCAGGGTTGACGGGAGGGGTGGAGAACAGGTGTGCAAACTGCGCGGCGCTGTCGGCATAGCTGATGGTCACCAGCCAGTCCCACGATTCGCCGTTGCTCTTTACCACGTCAAAGGGAATCCGGTCGGTGGCCGGATCGGGGCAGACGACGACGCGCCCGGCACCGGTCCAGTCCTTGCTGAACGTCTCCACCAGTTTTGAACCCAGTTCCGTCAGGGCCGGTCCCGATGCGCCTGCGTCGGTCGGAACGATCTTGGCTGCTGTCGCGCGAACGGCGGTGTCCGATGCGTCGATGAGGCGCGCTGTCGCTCCGGACCGGTGTGCGGCCACGCCCACGCCGCCGTGACTGTCAAAGAGATAATCCAGCACGACCGTGCCCTCGGGGAGGGCGGCGCGCAGCGTGTCCGGCGATATCTCGGGGACGCCCTCGTACTTGAGTTTGCCCGGCGCGGTGAAGGCAATCTGCCGGTCAAGCCACGCCAGACGGGCGCGGTCATGCGTGACCCGGCCTTCAATGCGGGCCGCTTCGGCGGCGTTCTTGGCGTTCTTGGCGGTTTCAAGGCGCACTTCCAGCCAGGGGATGCGCCGCCGTATCGTGTCGCGCTCCGTGGCCGCGTCCGTGCGGGTCGCGTCGTCGGTTACCTTGCTGCCGAGCAGGTTGCGCAGCCGTCCCGACTTGTAGGCGTCAATGGCCGAGAGCGCGGCATCCCCTTCGTCCAGGGCGGCGTGCGCGCGGGCCTTGCCCACCGCCACGGACCGCAGCAGACGGTCGCCGGTTCCGCGGCTGAAAGCGTCGGGGTCCAGGAATTCACGCGCAAGCACCATTTTGCTGTCGGCTTTTTCCAGCACCTTGACGGCTTCGGCGGGATGGTTCTGCTGCTGGTAGAGCCACGCCTGCACGATGTACAACTCCGCGCAGCGCTGGAAGTCGGTCAGGTAATTTGACTGTTCAAAGTAGGGAAGGGCCATTTCCACGAGCACCCGTGCCCCGGCGAGATCGCCCTCAACCAGACGGCAGGATGTTTCCCCCGCCACGGCGTCGGCCAGCGAGAACTCATTGACGGGGCCCTTCCAGGGCACTTCCTTGTCGTTGGCCGCGCGGGTTTCCACCACCAGGGGATCGGTCAGCGGACGCGCCAGCGCGAGACAGTCCAGCAGGCGTCCCTGGGTGTAGCGGACGTACACCGTGTCGGCCAGTTCTTTGGCAAGGGAGAGCGTCGCGCACCACTCGCTGATGGACTTCTCCAGCAGCGGTGCGTTCTTTTCCGGCGCCCGGTCATAAAGCATGCGCCACGCGACGGCCAGATTCTGGTGGTTGCGCATCGCATCCTCTTTGAGACCCGCGCGGTTCGCGCAGTCCAGTGCGGTCAGGAAATAGTCCGCCGCGACCTCGGGCTCTTCGATATAGTTGTACTGCGTGCCCATTTCCTGGTTGATCCATACCAGCCGTTTCAGACCGTCCGTATTGACGTCGGTGACCGGCGGTGTGACATCCAGCGCCGTGACATATTCGGATATCTGGCGGCGCACCCGGCGGTTCTTGCGGTGGCGTTCGGCGAAGTCGATATGCACGGCGGCGTTTTCCCAGGATGCGCCGCGGTCGGCCAGCGAGGCCGTATAGTCCACGTACTGCTGCAGGTCTTTGGCAATGTCCTTGGGGGCCACGTTCCGCGCCTTTTGCATGCTGTCAAGCGATTCCTTGTACATGCCGAGCAGGCGCTGTGCATCCGAAAGCCACCACCAATAGTAATAATCGTCGGCTTTTGCCGCCGTGGCTTCCGTCAGCACGGCGACCGCCTTCTCGTAGGCACCCGTCTCTTTCAGGGCAAAGCCGAGCCGGCTGCACGCTTCCAAATCCTTCGGGTCCAGCTCATGTACGGCGGTCAGGTATTCCACGGCCTTGGGCAGTTCCCCTTTTTCATAGGCCTCCATTCCCAGTTTTCGCGGCTCGGTGGACGCGCTCGGCTGGCCCTGGGTCACGGAGGTTGTGGCCTGTTCCTGTGCGGCCACGGCTGCGGACACGCCACCTTGGGAACCCTCTCCCGGCGTTGCCGCCAATGCAGCCGCCGGAATCAGGGCCATGAGGGAAAATGCGGAAACACGCAATAAAGTGCTTTTCAAAAGGCACGGGGAGGACGGAATCATAGAATACTCCTGAAGTTGAGACTGGCGGGCAGTATGACGGATATTGGCGGTGCTTTCAACTCGGATTTGCGCGCTGAGTGTGTCAGGAACCGGGGAGAACCTCCATTTTGCCCAAACGGTACCGGCGGTGACCGTCGTTTTCCGGCAGAGGCAGCGCGATTACGGGGGTGCCGTCGCGGCGGCCCACGGACACGAAAAGGTCAAAGGTTCCGGTCGGCATGTTGGGGGCAAATCCATGGGTCGAGCGGGTTTCCTGTTCCGGTGCCGCGCCGGGTGCCGCCGGGGTCAGGGAGCGCATGTCGAAGGACTCATTGACAAACACGCCAACGATGCCGCCCCCGCCGTCCTTGAGCGTAAAGGCGGCAAAACCGCCCGGGTAGCAGGGGGCCACGCCGGCGTTTGCCCAGCGCGAGGCGAATTCGGGGCGTTCTGTGAGGGTCGCGCGCGCGGGCCAGGATGCCTCGCGCAACTGGATGCGGTACCCCAGGCGCAGGTTGACCCGGTCAATCAGCGGCCGTTCTTTTTCCAGGAACTCGCGGGGAAACCAGTGGATGCACATGTAACTGGCATGGTAGTCCTCAATGGCCTGCATGAACAGGTCGGGATTCCACGCGCCGCGCGCGATGGAACTCTGCCAGTGCTCGTGCTCGAGGATGACCGGCACTTTGGGCCAGAAGGGCCGGGCCATGGCGGCGTTAAAATACGAGTTGGGCGGCGGCTGCACCAGAATGCTGTCGTCCCGCAGTGTCATCCCTTTGGAAAGGGCATAGTCGATGCTTTCGCTTCCCTGAAAGGCGAAGTCGTCGTTTGCGGCAAGCAGGGTCTTCGTGAAATGTCCGGCATAGAGGTCAATGTGTTTCTTTATGGTCTCCGCCGAATAGGCGATCCTGGTGCTGGCGAAGGTGTGCCCCTCGCCCCAGACACCAAAGGAACCCACATCGACGAACGCCACGTCCGGGTTGCCGTCGTAGCGCGCCGCGGCCGCGGCGAGGAAACGGTCCAGTTTTTCCAGGAACACCGGGTCATTGTAGTCGGGTTCCCAGAAAGGACCGTTTTCATCCACGCCTTTCCCGACCGTGAAATTGAAGCCCTTGGCACCCGCATCGGCCACCCACTTGGGTGTGGCCCAGCGCATCCAGGACTCGCTGCAGGAGAAGCGGAACGCCACCTGGAGGCCCTTGTCGATCCAGCGCTGCGCCGGGGCGTCCACCACGGACCAGTCGAACACGCCCTCCTGCGGCTCGATATATCCCCAGGGGAGGCGCAGATAGATCGTGGACAGGCCGGGGAAGTCGTCCAGGGTGTCCGAGGGTTCCAGCTTGGAGCCGTAGTTCACCAGCAGGTTGGAGTAGAAATTCAGTTTCCATCCCATCCGCGGATTCACCAGCGCCTGTCCGTTGTCGGCGGGCCGCACCGTGGCGCGCTCCTCCCCAAATGCGCCCGCCGCCGCAAGCAGTATCGCGAGAATGGCGCCCGTTGTCTTGTGTGTCATGCGGTGTTCCTTTGCCGGGTGAAAGTTTTGCCCCGGCATGCACGGTTTGCACCACCGGCGCGGGGATGCCTGCCCTACCGTTTTTCGCCGGCGCTCCTGATCGACGCCTGCACGGCCTCCACGCGCGGTTTCATTTCTTTTGGCAGGCTGGGCAGCGCCAGCGCGGCAGCGACGGTGTCTTCAATGCGTTTTGCCGTTGCGGCGTCGAGCCATCCGCAGTCGTCGTCGCCGCGCAGCGGCCTGCCCGCGGCCTTCACGGCGTTTTCCTGCAGGCCGACGCATTCGAGCACGGCGTTTCCCGCGGGGCCGTAGTACAACGCGCAGAATTCCCGAAGCGTCTCGTCACAGGCGATGTCCGGATTCCAGAGCAGTTGCGCCCACAGGCAGGCCCGCATTTCGGCCAGGTCGGCGGCGTTGTCCTTGCCCGTTCCGCCGCCCAGCGCGTAAACGCCCGACACGCCGTTTTGCGCGCAGAACAGCAGGTTGTCCGGTATTGTGTGCAGGTTGGGAAAGGGCAGGCGCGGGTCGCGCCGGTTCGCCGCCTGGTCGAGCACCCAGAGTTTTCCGCCCAGTTTGGCCCAGCCGCGCAGGTCGGCGGCAAAGGCCGCATTGGCGGGGTCGCCCATGGGCCGGGAAAAGTCAAGGTCGGCCGCGGAAAGCTGCACGATGACGTTGTCCGCCGGACGCAGTGTCCTGGGCGGACGGCGCAGCGCGGGGGAGAGCAGCAGGTGTATCCGCGGGGGTGCGTCGGGAAAGAGTTTTGCAAGCTGGTCCGCGGCACAGTTTGCGGTAAACAGCAGACTGGCGGCGGGACTGCCCTCTTTCTCGTCCCGGGCGGCGCATTCCGCGGCGGCCGCGGGGGTGAGCCAGTCCAGTGCGTTCAGGCTCCAGGTGTTGGTGCCGGGGGGCCATGCGGCGCGCTCCCGGCGCGCCCTGGTTTCCGCATCGGCGTTTGCACCCGCATTGATGAGCGTGGCGATGGTTTCGGCGATGCGCGCCGCACCCCTTTCCGATCCGTATGCCGCAATGTCCGGCGCTTCCGCTGCGGCGGGTTGAAGCGGTGCGCCGAACATCTCCATGCCGGGCGGCGGCGGTGTGAACGCCGCGGGCAGGTGCGATCCGCGCCGGAATTCTTCCGCGTTAGCGCCGTGCCACTGGCCGAACACGCCGGCCTCGCGGAAGGCGAAGCAGGTGTCGGTGCGCAGTTCCGTGTTCATCATGGTGTAGTCGGCGGAGGGCATCCGGGTGACGCCGGGAGCGAGCCAGCGCGCGCCAAACACCCCCGCGTAGAAACTGTACACCCCGTTCAGCACGGCCCTGTCGGTGGTTCCGCCGAAGAGCAGCTGTTTTTGCGCGCCCCTTGCGGCATAGCGGGGACCGGGCGTGTAGGTGCGGATCAGGCAGCCTTCAGGGGACAGATCGTCCAGTTCGCCGGGTTTGATCATTTCCTTGGTGATGATTTGCGCGCCGAGCCACACGTTAATCTTCCCGTCGTTTACGGTGCTGGCCGTGACGGTGCGGCGCGTGGCCTCTTTCCAGTAGCGGCAGAAGGCGTCCGCGGCGTTTTGCATCAGCGGGGAGGGAGTCGCCGGAGTGACGACGTGAAAGTCCTCATACTGGGTCGCATCAATCCACACCCGGCCGTCGCTCACGGGGAGCGCCGGGGCGGCAAGGGCGGCGCAGCCAATTGCGGCGGCCGTTATAGTCGAAAAGAGCATGGCCCGTCTTTCCCCGGTCCTTGCGCCGGTTCCCGGTGTCCGTTATTTTTCCGCAGGCGCTGCCTCCACCGTCACGGGGGTGCCCGCGGCGCCCGCGCCGGACACCATCGCCGGGGCGGCGGTGGCGGCGCTGTTGTTTTCACACCACGCTTTCAAGTCGCTTACCCACTGGTTGCGGCGCTCCGCCGGCTCAAGAAAGCCCACCACGCCGACCGAGCGGTACAGTTCCATCAGGGCGAGCATAAAATTGTACACTGTCGAGGAGGCGCCCAATTCCGCACTGTGGCTGGCTGTCTGCGCGTCCAGCAGGTCCGTCACATTGGCCACGCCCCGTCCGTAGCCGATGGTGACCAGATCGAGGCTCTTGGCCGCGGCTTCCGCCGCCGTGCGCGATTCGGCAATGTTGGCATAGGAGGCGTGGGCCTTTTCCGCCGCCGTCCGGATGCGCTGTTCCAGCTTTTGTGTCACCGACGCGCGCTTGATCTTCAGCGACTCCAGCGACTCCCGTGCCTGGATGCGCTCGGCGTTGCGCCTGCCGCCGGTGTACAGCGGCAGCGAGCCCTGGAGCCCCACCGTCAGCGATTGTTCCGGGGTGCCCGGAATCAGCCCGCTCAACAGGTTGTTTTCCGTGCCCTTGCCCCCGGCGTGGAGTTTGTATTTCATTTCCGCCTGCACGCCCAAAGTGGGCACGTAGTATTTGCGCACGCGCGCCGTGTACAGGCGGCTGCCCGCCTGGATGCCGCTGTCGATTTGTTTCAGCTCCGGAGCCTCGCGCAGTCCCTGTTCCACCGCAAAGTTGCAGAACTGGCCAAAACGGACCGGGTCGGCAAGGAAGTTCACCATGTCCTTCTCGCCGGTGAGCAGGATGTCCTCGTTGACCCCCACCTCGGCCAGCCGGAACGTCTCCTGTTCGGGCCGGTTGATCACGCGGTTGAACTGGAATTCGGCCGCCCGCTGCACCGCGTCCGCGTTGATCACCTCGATGCGGTTCTGCGCGGCCTGCGCTTCCCAGCGGTACACTTCGCCGGGACCGGCCACGCCGACCTCCTCGCGCACGCGGGCGATGTCCAGGTTGGCGCCGGTCTTTTGCAGGTTCTCCCGCTGGATGTTCTTGAATGCCTTGGCGCGAAGCACGTTGAAGTAGGCGTCCGAGGCGAGCTGGATAACGTCCAGTTCGAACCCGTCGTACTCGTGCTCCAGCCCTTCCTGGAGACGCTGCTGGATTTCCACATTGGCATGGGCCATCTCGTCGTACACAAGCTGGTTGACCACCACCGACCCGGTCCAAAGCCGTTCCGGCTGGAACGAACTGGCCAGTTCCTTGTCGATGGACGTGTACAGGGTCTTTGCGTCCACCTGCGGCAGCAGGTTGGCCGCGGCCGCGGGAACATTCTGCGCGGAAGCCCGGAGCGAACGCTCCTTTTCGCCCAGGTCAAGGTTGCCCGAAAGGGCCGCCTGCACCCCCGAAATCAGGGTGTACTCGCGTGCGGCTTCGGCCGCCTCCTCGTTCAGCAGGTCCGCCTCCGCCGTCAGTTTCCAGGCGGGCGAATAGCCGATGGCCCGCGCCGTTTCCATGTTGATGGCCAGTGTTTCGCCCGTTTTGAATTCCACAGGAAGTTCACCCGCGGGCATGCCCATGACGACGATGCGCTGCAGGTAATTCGCAACCCGCCGCGCGAGCCGGCGCAGTTCGCCCTCCGGTACCAGCGTCGCCAGCGCGCCCTTTTTCACATCGTCCCGGCCCATCATGGAAAAGGAAGGCAGGCGGCGCGCGTTGACCGCCGCGGTCAGGGCCATGAACTGTTCGTCGCTCAGGTTCGTCATGGGACCGTAATACACCGCCTCCGTGTCCGCCGCGATGGCCGCGGCTGTGGCGGCCGCGTCGGTCCCGGCCGGGACCACCCGCACATCCAGCCCGTGCTTTTTGAACTCGTCCGAAAGGTTGATCTTCATTGCCCGAATGGCCTCGACCGTGGCCCCGTTGGCCACGAAGGCAAGCCGGGTGAACGGGCGCATCTCCTGAAACTTGCCCAGGTCGCGCGCAAGCGGGTTGCCCGCCGCAATGTACACCAGGTTGGACACGCCGCTGCCCCCGCCCGAACGGGGCAGGTCCGGCAGTTCCGAATCGACCACCCGCGCCGCAATAACCGGCTTGGACAGTTTGCCCCGGCGGCAGGCGTCAAGGGACCCGACAAAACCGGCCGTCACCACCGCGTCCACCTTCTTCGCCGAAACCAGGTCGTCCATGGCCTTGCGGATGCCCGGCAGCGTCCAGTCGCCCTCACGCTGCTCGAAACGCACCTCGTAGGCCTTGCCCAGCATCTCCGTCACCTCCGCCCTGAACCGTTCCAGCACGTCCCCGCGCTGTGGCGGACCGTCCAGCAGCAGGCCAACCGTCATGGCGTGCCGCGGCGTGCTCAGTTCCTTCTCCAGTTCCGCCGCCTGCGCGGCTGCCTGCGTTTTCACCGCATCGCCACCCGGCGGTGCCGCCGCCTCCGCCAATGTCCCAAAGACGGCACAGACGGCAAAGAGCACCCCGAAACAAACCAACACGCGTGACCCAATCATCCGCGAAATCTCCTGATGTTCATCCCGACACCCCAAGAATATACGGGGAAAGGCCATGCATTCTCCAGCCGACGGCAAAAGGGCGGGCGGTTTGGAAGAGGGTGCGCGCCCCAATCCGCACTTAATTTTCGGCTGGTTGCAAGGAAACCCAATAAGCACGCCCTTTGTGGCTGCGGCGTCCCCGCCGCAGATCATCAGGGAGTTATGCAGACTGCGCGGGGACGCCGCAGCCACAAAACGTATCCGCATGCGCCATCCCATCACAGACAATTCTTACGTGCGGATTCTGGGCGCGACGGGGGCGCGACAAACCCCTTGACAGAATTCAGCGTTGGTGGTAAATGTAGAGATGCACCGGGTAGTACGGGGTGCGGGTG
>CAZOMH010000128.1:0-9500 GCA_964580415.1 uncultured Nitrospirales bacterium | reverse complement strand
AGACATACATGTCGTCGTGGAGTTGATGCACGCCAAGGTCAATCACCGCATACTTGCCTGTGGTCTCCGCGATGGTCAGCACCCGCTGCGCAACAGAGGCCTTGGCCTTGCTGTCGTACAGCCCCACCATGCACGCATTGCCGTTGGGCACCTTCGCGTCACACCGGATCGCCACGCAGCAATGGAGGGGACCCAGCGCCGCGATGTCCGAAGTAACGGCGTACTGGACCGCCCACTGCGTGTGATTGGCGGGCATGCGGGCCGTCTTGCCATCAGACGCCGCGGAGTCGTCCGCTGTCGTCACCCAGTTGCCCGAGCCCGCCAGGCGGAACTCGTTGTCCTGAATGTCCACCCACTGGTCGTCGGGCAGGTTCTTGCACTGTTCCGGCGGCGGCGCGGGCGTCCGGAACCTTGCGCCCAACACGGCCTCCAATTCGCTGAAAGGACGCCCCTCGGCAAACGACCCAACGCCGAAGCCGTTGCAGGTCCTGATAAAGTCCCCGCAGGCCGCCGCAGGATCGGCTGGGCCGTCAAAGGGCGCCCCGCGCAGACGCGCGACGCACTTGAGCGCCCCATAACGGTTCAACCATGCGTAGTCCAGTGACAACCGCGCCCGCCGAACCCGCGTGGCCAGTGCGGGATCACCGGCAACGGCTTTCTCCGCATCGGCGAACAGCGCGGTCGCTTTGTTGAGGTCGGACAGTTCCAGCCATGCGGCAGTGTCCGGCGCGAAACAGTGCATGGCCGCGCCCGAACGCGAAACGGCATCGGTCATGACGTCAATGTAACGGCGCAGCGGCCACGCGGCGTCGCCGTAGTAACCCGACAGAAACTCGTCCATGAGCGCGTTGGCGTCGCGGGACGGGTCCCACATGAGGTGGGCCAGCATCCACGCGCGCAGTTCGACAAACTCGCCGCAGGTGGACCCGGCATCGCCCTGCTCAAAGAGACCGACCGCATTGTTGTCCACAAAGCACCGGATGTTGGGCGCGAGCACCTGAAGGTTGGGGTGGGGGAGAAGGTACTGCGCGAAATTGGTCACATAGTCCCAGATGTACAACTTGTCGGCCACGGCGCTCCATGACTCGATGTCCCGCCTGAAATCGGCGTTCGCCGCGCCCATCGCCAGCGGCTGGGGAAACGTGCATTCGATGGAGCACAGCCGGATGATGACGTTTCCGCGCGGCCGCGTGACGGCCGGCGCCTTGCGCGTGTACTGGTACGCCAGGGTTTCCACGAGCACGTCGGGAAACTCCTTCTCGATCCGTTCGGCCACGCCGTTGACGAAGCGCAGCAGCAGGCCGGAAGGCGCGCCCTCCTCCTCTTCCACGGCTTTGCAGGCGGGACACTGGCAGTTGCCGCCGCAGTCGTTCTGCGCGATGGAGATCATGCCGGCGCCGGAGTCTTCCCGAATCCATTCGAGCGCGTTCTTCACCAGTTCATCCTGCACGGCCGGGTTGGTCAGGCACAATTGCGCGTTTTCCGAGGTCCGCTTGCCGTCAATCTCGCTGTACCATTCGGGATGCTCCTTGAAATACTTCGACGGCGGAAGCAACTGGTAAAAGGTGTGGCACCAGCCCAGGATGCTGTAGTGCCCGCCCAACTCCGGGGAGACGCGGTCAAAATGGCCGTTGCACTTGCAGCGCGCGGCAAATGCGCCGTCAAACGCGTCGCGGTAAAAAGCCTCGCGGTACATCAGTTTGGGCGTGTACACCTTCTCCGTCTTGGAAACCGTCAGCGTCGGTTTCGACGGAATCGTGCTTTCCGAAGACGACCACCAGCGGCATCCGACAACGTCCTCCAGGAAGGTATACACCGCATACAGCGCGCCCCGCGGCTGCCCGCCCGACAAGTACAGCGTGTCACCATCGGTTTTGATGACAATGCCGTCGTGCTTGAGCGAAGCCCAATCCAACTCCGGCAAAACGGCCTTCAACCGCGCGCTCTGCCCGACCACGATTTGCTTTCCCGGCGCGGGCGCGGCGGACTCCTCCTGAATTGGCAGTTCGGCGCCCGTCACCTGCTTTAAGAAAGCCTGCAACTCCGTCGCAGCGGTCCGTTCAGACGGAATTGCCCCGTCGGCCACGACGATGGTGTACTCCGACACCCCATCCTGAGCGAGAACCAGCGCACCGGCATCAGGCGAAACAACGAATAGAGATGCAAGGACAAACAGGACGGCAACAATACGCATAACGGCGTTCCCTTCTGTGGGTAAAGAGCGGGGGAGCAACGAAAACGGTTTACAAGCCCAACCAAGAGTCTACCCGCGCGGCCCCGTCTCTTCAACCTGCCGGACCCTGGGCCATTACTCGAAGCGCACGCACACGTCATTCATGTAGGACAGCCGCCCTCGGCTGTCGGCCTGTAATGATCGCCCTGGAACGACAGGCGAGGACGCCTGTCCCACACCTCCCTGGAGGGCTTTAGCCCGACGCGGCAGTCTCCTGGCACGATTCACCGGATATCGCGGGTCGATTGCGGACACAAAAGCACTGCGCTTTGCCGCCTATATGGACTGCGGCGGCAACGACGCCGCTTTGGCTCATCTTGTGCATCAGGTTGGCCAAAGCGGTGTCGCCGCTTCGCTCTGCCACCGCAGTCCAAAATAAGGCACTTCCCGCAGCCTTTGACGTCACACGGTCCATTCTGGTCAAATGTCCCCCAGCAAGGACCGCCGGTTGCGGACGGATACACCGCCCGCCTTGCGGGCCCAAGGAGGATGTCTCGATGAGCAGTGAATCCCGCGCCACGCGCCGCCAATTCATCCGCAACGCGGCCGTGTCAACGGCCGCGCTTTCCGCTCCGTGGATCATCCCCGCCGGTGCGCTGGGCAACGACGGCGCGACGGCGCCCAGCGAACGGATCACGCTGGGCGTTATCGGCATCGGCCCCCGCTGCAAGCATGTGCTGCCGCAAATGCTCAGTCATCCCGACGTGCAGTGCCTTGCCGTGGCCGATGTACAGGCAAGCCGCCGCGACGCGGCCAAGGGATTTGTGGATCAACACCACGGCAACAGCGACTGTACGGTTTATCGCGACTTCCGCGAACTCCTCGCGCGCAGGGACATCGACGCCGTGCTGATCGCCACGGGCGACCGCTGGCATTCCCCGGCGTCCATACTCGCCGCGGAGGCGGGAAAAGACATCTACAGCGAGAAGCCCTGCGGGCTGACCATTGCCGCCTGCCAGGACCTTGCGGAGACCATCAAGCGCACCGGACGCATCTTTCAGGCCGGAACCCAACGGCGCAGCATCGCCAATTTCCAAAAGGCCGTCGAGTTCGCGCAGACGGGGAAACTCGGCAAGATTCACACGCTCAACGCCACCGTGTACGTTCCGGAGTTCAAGACAGCCTGGCTGCCGGGAGAACCGACACCGGCCCCGGAGGACGTGGACTGGAACATGTGGCTCGGACCGGCCCCGTGGCGGCTGTACAACAAGGAGTATGTCAACGGCGGATGGCGCGCGCACTACGATTTCGAGTCCGGTGCCCGCCTGCTGGACTGGGGCGCGCACACCGTGGACCTCTGCCAGTGGGCCAACAAGGCGGATGACACGATGCCCCTCAACTTTGAGGCCAGTGAAAAATGCATCACGGCCTATTACGCCAACGGCGTCAAACTGATCCTGCACTTCCTGCAAACGCCCTTCCAGGAACGGCCGGGATGGATTCAGGCGCTGGGCACCTGTCCCGTGCGGTTCGAGGGAGAAGAAGGCTGGGTCGAAGTGGGCGACAGCGGCGGCCTGGAGGCGAGTTCCGCCGCGCTCAAGGCGGAAATGCCCCAGATGCCGCCGGGCGAGCCCGGCCTCGACGTGAAGACACATGCCCGGGACTTCCTGGACTGCATCAAATCGCGCAAAGCGCCCGTGGCCAACGCGGAGGTCATGCGCCATTCGCATATCACCTGCCATGCAGCCGCCCTGTCCTGGATGCTCGGCCGCAAGCTGGAACTGGACCCCGTAAAGGAAGCCTTCGTCAACGATGACGAGGCCAACCGGCTGCGCTCCCGTCCCGCACGGGACTGGACCGCGTAGCACAAACCGTCATTGCGAGGAGGGCTTCAGCCCGACGCGGCAATCTCTTGATACGATGGTCTATACCGCTCGGCATACGCCGGGCGCTAGGTTGCTTCACTTCGTTCGCAAGGACGGATTGTGTTGCGCCAATTTTGAACAGGCCCGTAAATCACAGTCGCTCACCCGAAACGGGGTAGGCTGCTGAGATATGCGGACTAAACCTTGAGGGGCCGAAAAACGGCCTGAACAGAAGGATACGGAAATGTTTGGATATCGTTGGATGCTCGCGACGGCGGTCTTTGCGGCCTGCGGTATTGCCTGTGCAGAAGACAGCACCGCCCAGAGGCACGAATACAACGGCAGTTATTCAGGGCAGTACCTGAACCGGGTTGCCTTTCCCATCGGCGGCATCGGCGCGGGCATGTTCTGCATGGAGGGAACGGGCGCCATCTCGCACATGTCCGTGCGGAACAAGATGGAGTTCTTCAACGCGCCGTGCACGTTTGCGGCCCTGTGCGTGAAGCGCGCTAACGGCAACATCGCGCGCGTGCTGGAGGGGCCCGTGCCAGACTGGAAGGTGTTCGGCGCGCCCAACACGGGCAACGGGGCGGTGGGCGCGGCCTATGGCCTGCCGCGGTTCCGGCAGGCACAGTTCACGCCGCGCTTTCCCTTTGCCAGCGTGGAATTGCGCGACGACGCCGTTCCGCTGCAGGTAACCATAACAGGGTGGAGTCCGTTCATTCCCGATGACGCCGACAACTCCAGCCTGCCTGCGGGCGCCCTCGAATACACCTTCCGAAACCCCACCGGTGAGCCCATCGACGCCGTCTTCTCATTCAACACCAAGAACTTCATGGCCGACAAGAAAGGCGACACCATCCTTCCCATCGACAACGGATTTGTGCTGCATCAGGAAGGCACAGAGCAGACGCCGCAATTGGAGGGCTCTTTCGCTGCGTTCGTGCTTGATGAAAAAGCCGTTGTTGACCACTGCTGGTTTAAGGGCGGCTGGTGGGACGGCCTGACCTTGGCCTGGAGAAACGTCCAGGAGGGCAAGCTCCGCGACAATCCGCCCGTGCCCGGTTCGTGCCCCGGCGCGTCGCTGTTCGTGCCCTTCACGCTGAAGCCGGGGGAGGAGAAGACGGTCCGCCTGATGACCGCATGGTACGTGCCGCACAGTGACATCCGCATCGGCAAGGACCCCAAGGGCGGATGCAAGCCCGAGAAGAAAGAGGCCTGCTGTCCCGGCGCGGCCGCTGACTGTTGCCCCGAAAGCAAGACCCATGTTCCATGGTACGCCGGAAAGTTCAAGGATATCGAGGAAGTGTCACGCTATTGGCGAATCAACTATGCCGAACTGCGCGACAAGAGCGCGCTCTTCCGTGACACGTTCTTTGACACTACATTGCCACCCGAGGTGATCGAGGCGGTGGCCGCCAACCTGACCATCCTCAAGTCGCCGACGGTCCAGCGCCAGACGGACGGACGCCTGTGGTGCTTTGAGGGCTGCTGCGACGATTCGGGCTGCTGCCACGGTTCCTGCACGCATGTGTGGAACTACGCACAGGCCATTCCCCACCTGTTCCCCACACTGGAACGCACCCAGCGCGAAACGGAGTTCGAGGTGAGCCAGGACGACCGCGGCCACCAGATGTTCCGCTCCAACCTGCCCATCCGGCCCGTAGAGCATGATTTCCACGCGGCCGCCGACGGCCAGTTGGGCGGGATCATGAAGGTGCACCGCGAATGGCGCATCAGCGGAAACACGGAATGGCTGAAGGAACTGTGGCCGCAGGTCCGCAAGAGCCTCGAATACTGCATTCAAACCTGGGACCCCCACCGCAAGGGCATCCTCCAGGAACCGCACCACAACACCTACGACATCGAATACTGGGGACCCGACGGCCACTGTTCGAGCTTCTACGTGGGCGCGCTGGCCGCGGCTGTACATATGGGCCAGGCCCTGGGCGACGATGTGAACGAGTACCGGCAGTTGCAGGAAAAGGCACAGGCCTTTCTGGAGTCGGACCTGTACAACGGCGAGTACTTCTACCAGAAGATTCAAACCGAGGGGATTGACGCCAAGTTCAAGCCGCTCAAGGCCGACGACAACGGGTCCGGCTATGCGGACGTCGTCAAAATGATCAACGAGCAGGGCCCCAAGTACCAATACGGCACGGGATGCCTGTCCGACGGCGTGCTCGGGTTCTGGATCGCGCAGATGTGCGGCATGCGGGAACCGCTCGCGGACGAGGCGAAGGTGCGCAGCCATCTCGGCGCCGTGTACAAGTACAACCTCAGCAAAGACCTTTCGGCCCATGCCAATCCGCAGCGGCCGTCCTACGCGCTCGGCAACGAGGGCGGCCTGCTCCTCTGTACCTGGCCGCGCGGCGGGGCCCTGGCCATCCCCTTCGTCTACAGCGACGAAGTCTGGACCGGCATCGAATACCAGGTCGCCTCGCACCTGATCCTGGAGGGCATGGTCAACCAAGGACTCGATATCGTGCGCATCTGCCGCGACCGCTACGACGGCGTCCGCCGCAACCCCTTCAACGAATACGAGTGCGGCCACTGGTACGCCCGCGCCCTGTCCAGCTACGGACTGCTCGAGTCCCTCACGGGCGCCCGCTATGACGCTGTCGACAAGACCCTCTATCTGAACTCCCAGGTCGGCCCCAACTTCCGTTCCTTCCTGTCCACCGCCAGCGGCTTCGGCACCGTAGGCCTGAAAGACGGCAAACCCTTCGTGGAAGTGAAATACGGCGACATCAAGGTCGACAAGACAGAAGTCAACCCCTGACGATTGCGCCAAGAGCAAAACGCCGCACGTCACTGCAAAGTTGTCACGTCCTGACCATACGTTGACCGGTCCAATGTGTGGCAGACATTCCTGTCTGCCTGCTTTGCCATTCCGTATTCGGACTCCTGACTCCTCCAGTTGCTCCCACCGGCCGTACCAGGCCTGTCTTTGGTGGTGATCCATCTTCTCCGAACGATGCCCCGGGCTTATACACTGCGCGCCTTCAGATCTCAAAACGCTACGGCACAATCGCGTTCAAGGCCGAAGTCTTCCACGCGCCAAAGGCGCATAAGGACAACGCCTAAGGCAACACCCCAGGAAGAAAAACACCCCACGATTGTCCAGCCCTGAAAAGGGCGAAATAGCCCTTTCCAAGCCTTAGGTTAGTGCCATTCGCGTCAGTCCCAGTTTTTCGCGGCAATTGAACTCCTAAGAAAATATGGGGGCTAAACGTTATGATGAGTGAAGCGCGCCAAACCGCGGGTTGCGGGGCGGTATGCCGTTGACGCACAGCGAGAGGAAGAAATATAAAGGGAGGAGACGGAAAGCATGGGAAGTATCGGAGGAATGACAGAAACGGGAACCGGCGAAAGTGTGACGCCGGCAAGGAGACAAAGGATGTTACTGAGATTCACTGAAGCAACCGCCATATTGCTGCTTTTGACTTTGGCGGCGCCCTCTTTCGCTGACGAAGAGGCATCCCCGGCACCATACATAACCGCCACGCCGCATGGGCGGTATTACTTCAAAATGCTTCCTGAAGGCGATTGCGAAGCGGGCGGAAGGGGATGCATGTATCACGTCGAAAGTGGGGCAGATAGTCTGGTCTATGAGACTTCCGGATGGTATTCATTCCAGGTGTTTGTGTCTGATGAGGGCCGATACATCTGCAGGGTGGGCAACTGGGGCAGAATTGGCGACTGGTATTTCAAGGATAAAGGCGGAGACCTTAAATCACCCCATAACTGGATTGCTCATTCTCCAAAAGAGCAGGTTGCCCTTGCGTTTTATGACAAGGGACAACCAGTGAAGACCTACTATGTCGCGGACCTTGTGGAAGAAAAGAACCTGCAGTTTAGCTTCAGCCACTATTCCTTCTTCAAAGACGTGCAGTTTCACACCGAAGCGCTCAGTGACTTCCAGAAACAAGCTTCAGGCATGGGCGACAGCCACGGCTGCTGGATTATCGCGAAGACAATAGATGAAGCCACCCACGTATTTGACATGAGAACAGGGTGCCGCGTGGGCGGTGCGGAACTTGTTGCCGCATTCGCCATGACAGACAGGGACGCGCTCAAATCCGCTGCGGCATATGTCAAGGACCATGGGCTCCAATGGCAAGAGCCGAGGAAATGCGCAATTGTCGGGGACTTCCAGTTCTCGATCCTGTACGAGACACCAACGGAAGCGCATGAGTTGCTTGTTGATCGGCGAACCGGCAACATCACCGTTAACAAGTAGCCGGCAACGGGTTGCCGTTAAAGCTTCGTGAAGCCTACGGCACGACCTTAACGCCGCCGTCCCGGCGGCTTCGACGCCGAAGGCCGAGAATAGAGACGACATTTTGAAATAGGCCGGTCCTTGTGGACTTCGAGATATGGACGAAGAAAGGCATCTTCGGGTTTCCCAAAACAGAAGAAGCCATCGACCAAGCGTGGCCTTAAAATACCGGTTCCTCGAGCAGGAATCGAATTTCGTCCGCCTTCGGCGAGTCTCAGCCTTGCCACGATCTACGGCGGACCTTCGGTCTGGGTATCCGCCGCAGGCGGATTAGCAGCCACCCGCTCTACCAAAAACCACACCGAAAACAAGAAACGCCACCCGCGTGCGGGTGGCGTAGAAAAAACTGGCTCCGCGAGCAGGACTCGAACCTGCGACCTAGTGGTTAACAGCCACCCGCTCTACCGACTGAGCTATCGCGGAACAATATGCCGAAAGGCACAGAATACTAGCAAATGAAGGGGGCCTTTTTCAAATTGCGCCTGACCCGGTGAACCGTGAAGTGTCGTGGTCGCGTACAGTATTTCAAACGCGCCCGCGATCTCCTGGTACCTTTGAGATGCCGCGTCGTGAAGCGCCTGCGGAGGCTGTGCTATTCTTTGCGGGCAGAAGGTTCCATGGAACCTTCCAGTTTACTATGGTTTTTCACAGGACGAAGACGATAGCTTTCCGGCACTTTAGCACCTTGAAGGGTCTTGAAATATTCTGATGAACACTCCCGAATGGCAACCTGAATCGTGGCGTTTGCGTGCGGCGGCGCAGCAGCCGGTCTATGACGATCCGGCCGGCGTGGACGACGCCGTGGCGATGCTCTCCGGCAAGCCGCCGATTGTGGCCCCGGGCGAGGTGGACCGACTACGGGCCGACTTGGCGCTCGCGGCGGAGGGGCGGCGCTTTGTGCTGCAGGGCGGCGACTGCGCGGAACGCTTTGAGGAGTGCACGGCGCCGAGCCTGACACGACTCCTGCAAGTGCTGTTGCAGATGAGCCTGGTGCTGACCTACGCCACGCGCAAGCCGGTGATCCGCATCGGGCGCATTGCGGGACAGTATGCCAAGCCGCGCAGCAAGGCCACGGAGGTGGTGGATGGTGTTGAACTGCCGGTGTACCGCGGCGACCTTATCAATGACATGGCCCCAACGCCGGAGGCCCGCCGCGCGGACCCGCGAAGGATGGTGGAGG
>CAZOMH010000127.1:0-9520 GCA_964580415.1 uncultured Nitrospirales bacterium | reverse complement strand
CATTCGAACCGCCGTGTTCAGCAGGCGGGTCTTGCCGGTGGCGCCGTAATAATGGGTGCCCGCCTCCATCAGGGCGCCCGCGTTGTACACATCGTGCGACCAGCGTTCGTAGCCGCCGTTGAGCCCCCAGCGGTGATCAGGTTCCATGAGTTGTGTGTATGTCTCGATATACCCGTCCGGGTCCTTGGCTGCCGCCGCGGCAATGCGTTCGACATATCCGTCCAGGCGCGCCTCAAGCGCGGGGTCGGGGCGGATCGCCAGGTAATCCGACGCAGCCCGAATCATCTCGTAAATGAGTCCGTCATACCAGGGTGGCCCCCCGTGCTCGCCCGTCTGCCCGTCCCGCACCCTGTCGAAATTGGCAAACGCGCCTGTTTTCTCGAATTTTGCGAGACAATCGGGGAGGGTTGTGTCCCGCCACAGTTGCTGTTTGGACGCCCAGAACCCGTCGGTGAGCACGACCTGTCCAACCGGCACGGGTACCGCCGCCCATGCCGAAGCGCACACCATTGCCGCCGTCGCAATCACTGTCCCAATTGCCGCGCCTTTGCCCATTCTTCATTCTCCTTCCACTCCGGCGAGTGGAGTCTGACCCCGTTTGTGCCTTGTCCGCCAAAGGAGTGTCCTCTTCGACAGGTCCGTGCCTACTTTAGCACACGCAACCCAAACAGGCCTCCGGCAGTGTTGTCCTTCAACGGTCTGAAGGTGACCGTGACCTTCGACTTGTCTCCGACAAGCGCCGCGGGAACCGGATAGGTGGCGTCATAGAACGTTTCTGGATGATTGTTGTCGAGGTTCTCCGTCGCGATCACGGTTCCGTCAACGAGGACCTCAAATTTCCGCGCGCCCAGTTCGTGTCCCCAGTAAGTGCAGCAGAGCCGGTTGGCCTGCCCCGGTATTACGGCCACCTCATAACTGAACCATCCGTCCGAAACCGCATGCCGCCATTTGCGCCGGAGGTGTTTTCCGTAGGCGCCGTTGCCGCTTTGTGTGCCGTCGCCCTTCATCTGGTGCGCCTTTTCGGACGCATCGTCTCCAACGAGCACACGGTCCACCGACTGGGCTTCCAGTTCTCGGTATTTCGTGCGCGCCTGTTCCGCCGAGTCCCATGCATCCTCTGTCAGTACGTCCCAATACACGGCATAGGGCCTGTCATGAAGACGGAAGAAAGGCTGCAGCGGAAAGTCCTTCGGCCTGGCGATGCCGGTCAGCGTGAATTCGAGCGGCTTTCCTTCCACGGGTTTGGCCGCATCGGTGAGCGGCTTGCCGTCGTCGATCAATGCTTCCGCGGGGCCACTGTCATCAAAGAACTCATCGGCATCGACGGCGGCCGCGAGGAGAATGGGTCCGGCAAAGAAGGCCGCTTTGCGGGGATTGTCCGGCATGGTTTCCATCCGCAATGGCATGGGCATCATGATTTCCACCGTGTCGCCGGTGTGCCAGGCCTGTGTTATGGCGGCATAGCCGCCCCGCCGCGCGGACACCGGCTGGGGCATGCCGTTTATGGTGATGGATACCCCTGCGGTGGCCCACGCGGGACACCGCAGGCACAGGGTGAATGTCACAGGCTGGTCGCAGGTGAACGTGAAAACCGACCGGCCCTCGTCGGGAAACCTGGTTTCCTGGAGGACATGAACTCCCCGCTCGCGCCAAGTCACGTCGGACCCCGCATAAAGATTTACAAACAGCGTGTTCCGGTCGTGCATATAGATGAATTCGCAATGCTTTGCGTAGCTGTCAAACCCGCTGCACGTGCAGCAGGTGAACGCATCGAAGAGGGGTTGATAGGTTCGCGGACAGCCGGAAAGCAGGGGCGTGAAATAGCAGATGCGCCCGTCGTCCGGATGTTGGGCCGCGAGAATGTGATTGAACAGCACCCGCTCGACATAGTCCGCGTATTCGGCTTTCGGTTCGATCAGAAAGAGCAACTGCGTAAGTCGGATCATGTTGTAGGAATTGCACAGTTCTGTGGTGGCGGGGCTCAACCGGTCGGATAGCCGATCCGGCGGACCGAAGTGTTCCGCCTCACTGTTGCCGCCGGACACGTAGGAATGATGCCTCACAACACGGTCCCAGAAGAATTCCGCGGCGGTCCGGTCTGCCATGTTTCCCGTGTATGGGTATCGGGCCGCCAGCCCTGATATTTTCGGAAACTGGGTGTTGGCATGGTTTCCGGGCAGACAGTCCTGCCCGTTGGCAAGCGGGTCCTCGATCTTCTTGTCGTGCCACCGCTTTGACAGCGCCAGGTACCGCGGGTCCCCTGTGTCCGCGTAGAGGTCGGAGAGCACCCAGTTCATGCCTCCGTATTCCACCTGCATCAGCGTGTCCATCTGCTGGTCGCTGAGGGCGGACATGTGTCCTTCCAGCCAGTCGCCGAGACGAATCTCGACGTCAAGCGCCTCACGGCTTCCCGCATGACGCCAGGCATCGCGAAGTCCCGAAAAGAGCTTTTCCATCGCGTAGTAGGGCTCCGCCTCCCCGTTGAGCGTCCATCCGCCGCCAAGGCGGATGTCTCCGGACGCGATCTGCTGGAAGAGTTGCTTTCCGTTGCGCGTGGCCAGTAGGCAGCCATCACCGTTGGCCGCCTGGCAGGCGGCCAATTCTCTAACAGAATAGGCGACCCGATCCCCGAACCGTTTGTCGCCCAGTGTGGCAAACAGCTTGGCGCAGCCGCTCAGGTAGAAACTGAGCGCAACGCCGGGAAGCTCCTTATCTTCCCAGCCCGGATAGTTCTCCGCTTTCTTGCCCAGTCCCGCCTCCTGCCGAAAACGCGCCAGCAGGCGGTCCGGCTCAAGATTCAGCAGATAGGCTGCGGCGATATCCTGTGAATGCTTAAGCGGTCCTTCCAATAAATGCACGTCCTGAAGGGGAAAGGCGGACGCCAGCGGAGCGACAGCCGGAGCCGGTGAAGCGACAGACTCCGCCGCATATCCCGCCGACATCGCCAGAACAACCAACGAACCCAGGCAAAAGAGTGATCGCATGACCCTTCATTTCCTCCGTATCCCTGTTATTGAGGCCAGAAAACGGTAAATTGCGCGAACCGCGGGGAGAACATGGCGTTCAGAAATGAGGAGCAGAAGATATTCGGGCCATATTCACGTGCGGCACGGCTTGCAGGAAATATGATATACCACAGGCGGGTGAAAGGTCTCCCGTTCTGTGATTTCTTTGTGTGTGCCGACCGTAATGGATGCACCAATAAGGGCTTCAAATGCGGAATCGAAGGGCGGGATACACAAGCCGCCCAATCCGGATATTTCTCCTTCTTCTGTATTGGCGGTTTCTTGTATTGATGGATTGCAGGCGACTTCAGTGTGGTATACTGATACAACTGGTGGGCCGCGGACTGGTGTGGCCGCTGGAAGTGTCAGGGGCCGATAATTCTTACCGCGATGTGTGGAGGTTGACCGATGGGAATGCACAGTGTTCGTGTGTGTGCGGGCATCATATCCGTTTTGGCATGGGGAGGCGGAACACTTTTCTTTCCCGGGCTGGCGGGAGCCCAAACCGTCGAGCAGGTGGTCAATATTACCGAGGGGGATATGATCTATCGTCATATTAACGATCCTCAAGGGCGTTCATACGACCTCTTGGAGGCAAGCGGAGACAAAGCGTCGCTTGAAGGAGCTCCCGGAACGCCGTGGCTTCCGGTGCTCAACGTTCACATTCTGATTCCGCCGGGGACGGAACCCCTTTCCCTGGAGACAATCGTTGATCATCAGGAAACGCTTAAGGGGGAGTTCAATATTTGCCCCGCCCAGCCCGACTATCCATTGACCATGCTGAATCCGCCGCCTTTCGTCGATCCCTCCGCATCCGCGTATGCAAGCGCCGCATCCGCGCGCCCGCAGGCGGCCGTGCTGGAAGGCAAGACAACAGTTCGCGGCTATCAAATGGCGGTTGTGCGGGTTTATCCCGTTGACTATATGGCCGCGTCGCGGTCCGTCACGTTGCGGGAGTCCATCCGGCTGCGGGTAGCCTGCGGCGCGCCGAAGTCGGCGGATGGCATTTCGTACCGGTACGAAGATGAAGGCTTTGAGGCATTGGTGCGGAATGACGTCGCGAATCCGGATGCAATACAGGCGTACACGTCCGCGAAATCGGGTCTGCTCGGCCCGGGCGAGGTGTCCTACCTGCTGATCACCGATGCAGCGATGATTCCCGCTTTCCAGCCGTTGCTGGACTGGAAGACGAAAAAAGGATGCCCCGCCGCCGCTGTGGATGTGAACTGGATTTACCTCAACTACGACGGTCCGGACAACCAGTACAAGATAAAGGCATGCATTCGGGACTATGCGGAAAGCAGGGGCACGATTTGGGTATGCCTCGCCGGTGACGACACCATTGTCCCCGACCGCGACTGCTACGGCGCCTACAACAACACCAAGAATATCCCCACCGACCTGTATTACGCCGGGCTAGATGACATGAACTGGGACGACAACGGAAACGGCATCCATGGCGAAGCGAGCGGCGACACCGTGGACATGGGGCCCGATGTGTATGTGGGCCGTTTGCCCGTGCGCACCGCCGCGCAGGCGCAGGCCGTCGTTGCCAAGACCCTTGATTACGAAAAGCACTGCCCGGCCTCGGGTTTTGCCGAAAAGATGCTCCTCATGGGTGTCAAATTGTGGGGTGTCGGCGATTCCGCCGGGAAGGGCGAATTGTTGTATTCGGACTACGTCCAGCCCTACTGGTCGGGGACAAAGTACCGCTTCTATGACACGGCAACCGATTTTACCGGAAGCGACAAAAGCGCAAACCAGTACTATGACGTGATAAACGCCAACATGAACGAACAGATACTGTTCGGTTACAACTTCATCCATGTTTCCACGCACGGGAGCCCGGACGTCTACGCAATGGAGGCGGGAGACGGTTACTCGGCCGCTCAGGCCATCACCGTCGCCAACACGGGGAAATACGCCAATATCCTTACCATCGCCTGTTCGACAAACGCCTTTGACGAGGCCGAACCCTGTCTCAGCGAAGGGTTCATCCGCAATCCCAATGGCGGGGCGGTCACCTACATCGGCGGCAGCCGCGAGGGATGGGACAACTACGGCACCGGGCACGGCCCGTCAACCCAATATGACGACATGTGCTATAAATTCCTCTTCACGGGGGATTCCTACGGGATGCCATACCGCGTGGGCGCCGTACTGGCCAAGGCGAAACAGTACTGGTCGGGAAGTTGCGGCGGCGAAGGTTCCATGCGGTGGGTGCAGTTCTCCCTCAATCTGATGGGCGATCCGGAATTGCCCTTGTACACCGCCAATCCGATTACAATGTCCCCCTCCTTTCCCGGTTCAATTGGAACCGGCACACAGACTGTTTCCATCGAAACCGGCGTGCCCAACGCCAATGTCTGCCTTTCGCGAAGCGATGCGGGCGTGTATGCCGTGGGCACCGCCGACGTCACGGGACACTTCCAAACTATTATCTCGCAAGAATCGCCGGGTACGGTGAACCTCGTCATCACGGCGCACAATTATTACCCGTTTGAAGGCGCGATCACCGTTGCCGGCGGCTCTTCGGGCGGTGTTTTCATCGCCGAACCTTCCTGCACCACCGGTGCCACCCTGCACCTGCGCCTGGTGGACTCGGACCTCGCCGGAACGGGGACCCATGCAATTTCCGTTGTCACCAGCGGCGGCGATTCGGAAACGTACACGCTGGCAGAATCCTCCTCCGGCGTCTTCGAGGGCACCGCCGTCACCGCCGCAGTTCCGGTGGTTGCGGGCGATCACCTTGTTCAGATCGCCGACGGCGACATTATTACCGCCCGGTACACCGACACGCAGCCGTCGGCCGTTGTGGAAGACACCGCGATTGCGGAATGCGGCCCGCCGGCCATCTCAAACGTGCATGTCTACAATATTGGGGCCCGAGAGGTGACGGTGGGCTTCCAAACCAGCGAACCCGCGACCGCCCGTATCCGGTGCGGTGCCGCGGCCGGCGGTCCCTATACGGTTGCCGCCGACGATTCCCTTCTCCGCGAGGACCATGTGATTCGGCTCGAACACCTGGATTACAACTCCGTTTACTATTTCGAAGTTGATGCCGCCGACGCCGCCGGCAAGGGGGCCACGGACAATGCCGGCGGGGCCTGCTACCGGTTCAGGACGCTGGAACGCATCTATTGCTTCCCCATGGATTCCGACCCGGGTTGGACGGCGGAAGGGGGATGGGCATTCGGCGCTCCCGCCGGTGGCGGCAGTTACAACCATGATCCATCCGCCGCCCACACGGGCAGTTCGGTATACGGCTACAACCTCCAGGGTGACTACGAGAATTTTCTGCAGACGCCGAAGTATTTGACCACCACGCCCCTGGACTTCACGGGATTTGACCACGTCCAGCTCGAATTCTGGCGCTGGCTGGGCGTCGAGAACGCCTGGTGTGACCGCGCCGCCGTCGAGGTCAGCAATGATGGCACCACATGGACGACTGTCTGGGCAAATGACCGGAATGGCGTTGGCGCCGGCCGCATCATGGACACCCAGTGGGTCGAGTGCTCTTACGACATCTCGTCCGTGGCCGCCGGCAAGGATGCCGTGTATGTCCGCTGGGCCATGGGAACAACGGACGGTTCTTCCACCTATCCCGGGTGGAACATAGACGATGTCTGCTTCCTCAACGAACCCGTCAGCACGCTCTCTGTCACACCGTCCGATTCGGCGTCTTTCGCCGGACCGCAGGGTGGTCCCTTCACGCCGGCGGGTGTCCAGTTCACGCTGTCCAACAGCGGCACGGAATCGTTGAACTGGCAGGTGGAAACATCCGTGCCTTGGTTGCAGGTTGCTCCTGCGGGCGGCGTTCTTGCTGCGGGCGGCTCCACCGATGTGACGGTTTCCGTCACGGCGGGTACCGATTTGCTTGATGCGGGCACCTACGCGGCCGGGATAACGTTTACCGATCTTTCACTGACCCGGCAGGTCACGCGCGGCGCATCACTTCTGGTGCGGCCGGTGGACCATTTCGTCTGGCAGAGCATTGCATCGCCGCAAACCGTCGATGCCGCGTTCCCCGTGCAGATCACCGCGGTGGATATTGCCGGTGAAACCGTCCGCGCGTTTACCGAACCCGTTACACTGCGGGGCCTGTGCGGAATAGGCGAAGGCTACATCGTGGGCACCGGGACCGGCACGTGGAACTACCCCCTGGCCGCCTGGTACCACGACGCCCGCACGCAGACCATCTATCTCCAGAGCGAACTGGGGGCCGCGAGCCGCCTTGAATCACTGTCGCTTGACGTCAACGCGGTTCCGGGACAAGTTCTCAATGCCTGGACGATTCGCATGAAACACACCACGCTGAGCGCGTATGCGACGGCCGCCTGGGAGGACACCGGATGGACCACGGTCTACCAGAATAACGAGACATTCTCGTCCACCGGATGGACCAAGTTCACGTTTGCGACCCCGTTCGACTATAACGGCGTTGACAATCTGATGGTTGATTTCAGTTACAACAACAACTCGTACACAACCGATGGAAAATGCGTGTGCTCGCAACCCGGCGGCTTGCGTTCCATTTCCTTCCGCACCGACAGCGGCAACGGCGATCCGTTGCTGTGGTCGGGCCAGACTCCCAGCCCTGGCGCCAGTGATATGGTCCCGAACGTCAAACTTTCCGGAGGAAGCCCTATCGCGATCACGCCGGTTGCCTCCGGCGCGTTCGTTGCCGGCGGGTGGACCGGAAATGTTGCCGTGAAACATGCCGCCGTGCAGATGCGCCTGAATGCCGCGAGTGCGGCGGGGCGCTTTGGCGACAGCAACCTCTTTGATGCTGTCGGCGGCGAAGGAGAGACACCGGGTGAGGGGGAAGGCGAAATTCAGGCCGAGGGCGAGGGTGAAGGCGAGGGCGAGGGGGAAATTGAAGGGGAGCCCCAGGGTGAAGGCGAAGGGGAAGGCGAGATCGAAGGCGAAGGGGAGGGTGTGGACCCCGGGGATTGGTGGCACGCGGTGTACTTCCTCCAGGACGGTCTTGGCTTCTGGTGGGACTTCATAGACGACGGCGCCGTGGCCGACGGAAGCCCGACCCGTGTGGAAACCGTTGACGCCTTTGACCGCGCCGTCCGCCTGATGGTGAACGGGGAGTTCTTCCCGCGCACAACATGGACCACGGAATATAATGGCCGCATCATGGTGAGCGGCCCCGCGGAGCTTGGCGGAATTCAGGTCAAGCGCAGATGCTACGTGCCCGGTACAACCGGCGAAGGCTGGGCTTGTTTCCTCGAGTACCTTGAGAATCCGGGCAATTCCGCGATAGCCGCCCGTGTGTCGGTCCAGGGGGACCTGGGCGCCGATCTGGGCCAGCGAATTGTAACCACGAGCGACGGCGACGCCCAATTCACGCCGCTCGACCGCTGGATGACGAGCGACGACGGCGGGGCCGGCGCCAAGGCCCATGATCCCGCCCTGAGCTTTAACTACTGGGGCGCGGGTGGTGCTGTGGCACCCGATGCCGTGGCCTTCCCCGTTGCCCCGTCCGATCCCGCAGCCCCGTACGAGATCGACTATCCCGTGGTTGTGCCCGCGCACCAAACCGTGGTGCTCATGCATTTCTGCGGACAGCGGGCCAACGGCGGACAAGCCGACGCGCTCGCGAACGCGCAGTATCTGGACAGTCTGCCCGCGGCCGTTCTTGCCGGGATCAATGCAGCCCCGGCGGCCCCAATCATCAACTGGAGTCTGGCACCCGGCCTTGATGTCGCGCCTGCCGCGGCGTTTGTCAGCGCCGGTCCGGAAGCGGGGCCCTTCACGCCGGGGACAGGGACGTACACGGTGGCCAACCGCGGCACGGTTGCCATGAATTGGACTGTGACGGACATTCCCGCATGGGTGAATGTCGTGCCAGCAGCCGGCGCGCTCGATCCCGGTGCGTCGGTTGCCGTGACGGTCAGTATTGCCACCGGTGCCGCGGACGTCCTGGCACCGGGGCTGTACTACGCCAATCTGACGTTCAAAGACACCACTTCAGGCGGATACACACTGCGTGGCGCGCAATTGACGGTGGACTCGAGGCTTGCGGTTTCACCGGATGCGGCCACCTTCGTGTCCCGTGGTCCTGTTGGTGGACCGTTCGCGCCCGGTTCCACCGGCTATACCCTGCACAACGCCGGCTTGAATCCTGTCGCTTGGTCCGCCACAGCGCCCGCGTGGCTGAGTCTGAACTCCACCGGGGGCACATTGGCTCCGGACGAGTCCTTTGTTGTGACGGCCGCCGTCAATGGCGCGGCCGCCGCGTACCCCGTGGGGGATCATCCCGACCTTGTCGGCTTTAAGGACATTACCTACGGGTCCACCATCACGCAGCCCGTGCTGCTGCGCGTGAAAGGTGTCGTCTATGTGGATGTGGCGGCCACTGGCGCCAACGACGGTTCCTCTTGGGACAATGCGTTCACGTCGGTTCAGGCGGGCATTGATGACGCCGCGCCCGCCGGTTCCTGGGTATGGGTCGCCGGGGGCGTCTATGCCGAGCACATCACGATGGCAAACGGCGTCGTGGTATA
>CAZOMH010000126.1:0-9595 GCA_964580415.1 uncultured Nitrospirales bacterium | reverse complement strand
GCGTCGCGGCCGAGCGCGAGCACGCGCTCGATGGCCTGCAAATACACCTCCGTCTTGCCCGACCCGGTGATGCCCCGCAGCAGAAAGGTCTGGTAGCGGTGCGCCCCGGCGGCGGCGCAAATGGCATCGAACGCCGCGCGCTGCTGCGGGTTGAGCGGGTGCTTGAGCACCGATTTTGGATCGGCCTCCATGGCGGGCGCGCGGTACAATTCGCGTTCCGCCCGATCGACAAGTCCGCGCTTTTCCAGCGCCGCAAGAACGGCGCTGTCGACACGGTGCTTGTCGTAAAGTTCCGTGGCGGCGCGTTCGGGAACGCCGTGCAGCAGGTCCAGATAGACGGCGGCCTGTTTGGGCGCGCGCCGCTGCAATGCGGCCAGACCCTCCGTGTCCGGCACGCACGCCTCGATCAGCCGGACCCAGGTCTCGGTAAGCACCGACACGCCGGGCGCGCCCGAATCGGTCCCGGCGACGAGTATGCCGCGTTTCACCAGTGACAGCAGCGTGTTGCTCAGCGCCTGGCCGCCGGCAGCGGCGGCGAGTTGCCGCGGCGTCAGCGGGCCGCGGGCGCGCAGCGCGACAAGCACGGCGGTCTGCTTTTCGGACAAACGTCCGGGATTGGCGTCTGGATCAACGATACGGTAGCGGACGCGCACGGCGCCCTTCACGCCCGCGGGCAGCGCGCATTGGAGCGCCTCGCCCCAGGCGCAGCAGTAGTAGTCCGCAATCCATCGGCAGAGCGACAGCATTTCCGGGGTGAACACGGGTTCCGCGTCGGGCAGATCGACCAGCGGGCGCACCTTCTCCACAGCGGTGGACTGGCCCACGGCGACAATGTAGCCCGCCTCGATGCGGTTGCGCATGGGTGCCAGGGCGCGCATGCCGGGCCGTGCGCGGTCGCGCAGCGCCTCGGGCACGGCGTAGGTGAATGCCTGGTCCACCGCCAATGGAAACACAATGTCGGCGAAACAGGGCGCGGTCATGGCACATTTGCGAGCAGACCGCCCCCGTTCGGCGCGGGCGGGGGCTCGCCGTCACGGCGCACGATCACCAGGGTCATGTCGTCGAATATGTCGTCGGTGCCGCAGAAGTTTTGCACCGCCGCGGCGATGCGCCCGGCGGCGTCCTCCGGCTGGAGAATGGTGGCCTCGACAAACAGCGCCGCCAGCCGGTCCTCGCCGAAAGATTCGCCGTCGGTCCGGCGGGCGTCGGTCACGCCGTCGCTGTAGATCAGCACGGAAGCGCCGGTGGGCAGTTCCAGACTCCCCTCCGCATAGAGGGTGTTTGATCGCAGCCCGAGCGGAAATGCCGGGGTGCAGTCCACGCGCCGCACGGTGCCGTCGGGCAGGGCCACCAGCGGCGGGTTGTGCCCGGCCACGGCGTAGCGCACCACGCTGTTGTCGGGCTCGATGGTCATGCAGAAGATCGTGACGAAACGGCAGGTCTGTCCGATGCGGCGGTGAAGCTCGCGGTTTGTGCGGCGCAGGAGTTCGCCGGGCTCCTGGAATTCACCGGCCAGTGTGCGCAGCATGCTGGAACACTGCGTCGTCAGCAGTGCGGCGGGCATGCCCTTGCCCGTGGCGTCGCCCAGCACGACGGCGCAGCCGCCGTCGGTCATGGGCACAAAGTCGTAGAAGTCGCCGCCGACCGTTTTTGCGGGACGGCACAGTCCCGCCATGCGGTAGCCGGCCAACTGCGGCGGCGCGTCCGGCAGGAGCATCATCTGCACTTCGGCGGCGATGCGCAGCTCGCTGTCGAAACGTTCGCGGTCCGCCGTTTGCCGGCGCAGTTCGGCCACCTGTTTGCGCAGCGAGGCGGCCATGTGGTTGAACGCCTGCGCCACGTTCTTGAACTCGTCGTTGCGCGTGAGCGTGATGCGGTGGTCCAGATTGCCCGCGCCCAGCTCTTTTGCGCCGCGGGTGAGCGCCTCCAGCGGCTGGGAAAGACCGCGGCTCAGCAGCATGGTGGCGATCACGGACAGCACGATGGCGGCGAGGCCGGCCGCCGCGATGAACAGCACGTATTGGTTGATGACCAGGATGCCGGCGCTGGTCTGGTGCTGGATGAACAGCGCGAGCGACGGCCCCTCGGGCGGGCGCAGCGCGGTGACCACGCCCACATCCCCGCGGAAGAGGGCGCTTCGGTAGGGCTCGCCGCTCTTGAGAAAATCAAGACAGTAGGCGCGGACCGCGTCGTCCGCTATGCCCTGCCCGGGCTCCTGCGGCGTCCCGGATGCGGCCAGCACCCGGCCGCGCTCGTCCATGACAATGATGCGCTCGAAGTTCATGCCGACCATGAAACGCTCCACCGCGCGCTGCACGTCAAAATCGGATACGATGGACTTGATCAGGCCCTCTCCCGCGCCGACCTGGACAATGCGCGGCCGGTCCACGCCCCCGGCGCCGACATAGCGGAAAGGCTTGTCGTCCATTGCGCGGGGCTGGATGCCCTGCACAATGGGCGGGGCAAGGGGTTTGTCGAGAAGGCCCAGGAAGGGGGCGATCTGGGCGCTTGCGGCGGCGGCCTCGACAAAATTCAGGGGCGGCGCGTTTTCAGGACGCACCACGGAGACGCCCTTTTCGTCGGTTATCCAGACTTCGTCCAGCAGCGGGTAACCGTGCAACGACTTGGACCGTTCGCGCACGCGCCCGAGCAGCTCTTCAACCGGCACTTTTTGCGCATCCGTTCCCTGTTCCGCGAGCGCCACGAGTTCGCCAATCAGCAATGCCTGCACGGCCATCTGGTCGGCCACCCGGTCCATCACCTTCGCCGGCAGGGAGAGCCCGTACTCGATGTTGACATCGGCAAGCCGGTTGAGCTGCTCCCCGGCGTTGTAATAGAGCATGCCCGTCCGGGCTGCGAACAGCGAGATGACCACGACGGCCATGCCCGAGACGGCAAGGATGATCAGCAGGCTTACGGTAAGGCTGAGCCGCGTCCGGAACCGAATCATCATCCGGCGGCGTTCCCGGCGGGGTCTTCCCAGCCTTTGGCGTCGCCCCGGACCGAGAGGGCGCGGGTGAAGCGCGCAAGCGCCGTGTCCAGCGTGTCATTCGGATACACGGAAAACAATTTTGCCAGGTTGGTGATTTCAAACACGGCACGGATGGAGTCCGTCAATCCGCACAGGCGCACCTCGCCGCCGCCGGGCCGGCATGCGTCCAGAATGCGCAGCAGTTCGGAAAGCGCCGCGCTGCTCAGGAAAGCGACATGCTGAAAGTTCAGAAGCAGGCAGGTGCCGGGACAATCCGCGACCTGCGCAATGACCCGGCGGCCGAACTCCCGCACGTTGTTTTCATCGAGCATATCGACCGCTTCAATCGTGCCCACGGTAATGGGGCCGTAATTGTCAAAAGTAATGCCCAGTGTCATGTCACTCTCCCTGTGGCTCGCGCCCGCCGACGGTCCCGAGGCTGAATTCCATCATCAGACACCGCTTTGCGCGGTCATACCAGACCCGGTCCGCATAGTGGCGTATCAGACAAACACCCCGTCCGCTAAGCGCTTCCGGACCGGGCATTTCCATATTCTCCGGATCAAAGCCCCCGCCCTCATCCTGCACGGCGATGCGGCCAACGGGGCCGTCCTCGAACAGTTCCAGACCCACCTTAAGATCGGGGTTGTCACGGTTGCCATGATGCACCGCGTTGCAGAGCGCCTCGTCAAGACACAGCCAGAAGGAAAAACGTTCCTCCTCACCATGTATCCATCCGCAGCGCTCAATGGTTCCCAGCGCCTCGCGCAAAACACCCTGGGCCGTCTCCACTGTGCTTCCGAATGTCACCTGAAATATGCTGTTTCCCATGAACACGCCTGTGCCGCAACGGCCGGTTGGTTGCCCCCACTAGGGTACCACAGCACGGGGGACACCGTCATCCCAGGGGCAGAAAACGTCCGAAACCAAGGCGGCGCAGCAGTCCGCCGGCCATGGAAAGGGCGGAAACGCGGTCCGCCGCACCCAGCAGGCCAAACCACCCGGTCAACGCAAAACCCGCCAAAATCGCGGCCCGCGCACCCACCGACAGGAACCCCGGCAGCGCGCACGCACCCAGCACCAGCAGCATGCATGCCCCCGACAGGATGTAGAGCGCCACGATGCGCCGCGTGTCGTGGGGCAGCGGATAGACGATGCGCTGGGTGACCACATACGTGAGCGCGAGTTCGAAGGCAAACGCAAGGAAGGTGGACGCCGCAGCGCCGACGATGCCGTAGTGAAGGATGAACCAATAGGTGACGGCCAGTTTAAATGCGCAGGAGATCAGGGTTGTCCACATGGACCAAATGGTCCGTTTGGAAATACCTATGCCCGCATTGACCACCTGCACCGCGCCGTGGATGGCATAGGAATAGGCGATCCAGGGAATAACGAACGCCGCCCCGGCATAGCCCGTCTTGGGCGCAAACACCCGCAGCAGTTCGGGCGTGCAGCAGGCAATGGCCGTGGCGCCGGCAAACAGCACCACCTGCAAGAGGTATCCTGTGCGCACGATATCCGCCGCGCCGCCGTCGGGCCGCGCCGCCATCTTCATGGCGGAAGGCGGCCATGACAGTTGCAGTGACTGGGTGAACAGGGACATCAGCATGCCGACGCGGAAACCAAGGCTGTAGGGCGCCATGTCGGTCAGGGCCACGAGGTGGCTCAAGAAGTACCGGTCGGCAATGGTCAGCACCGCCACGCTGACGCCGACGGGGACCAGCGGCAGTGCAAACCGCAGCATGTCGCCCAGAATATCGAAGCGGAACACGGGACGCAGCCAGGAACGGCATACCCACAGTGTCGCGGCCGCCAGAAAGGCCAGTCCAACCAGGTCGCCCCAGAGCGCCCCGGCCACGCCCTGCTTCAGACCCAGCACGAGCACCAGAATCACGGCGGGACCGATGATGCCGCGCACCACGTTAAGTCCGGCGTAGGCCACGCTGCGCTCCATGGTGCGCAGCAGCGACAGGCCCTGCTTGCCCAGCGCGGTGGCGCTGGCCAGCAGCACCACCACCCGGATCAGCCCGGTCTGGTCGGTGGAGCGGAACACGGCCATGGACAGCCACGGCGCCGCCGCCAATCCCACCACCACCGCCAGTGCGTGCAGTCCGCCCACAAAGAACAGGCTGGTGTTGAAAGCGGCGATTTTGTCGCGTTCGTCGGGATATTCGTGATAGAAACGCAGCACGGCGGGGGACATGCCAAAATCGAGCATGGGGAACAGCAGCAGCAGGGTCGTGTTGCACAGGTCCCACACCGAAAAGTCGGCGGGCGCAAACACACGGGTGAACAGCGGCACCAGCAGGAATGCCACGCCGCGGTTGAGCACCAGTCCCGCCATGTAAATGAAGGTATGGCCGAGTGTCTTGCCGAAACGGCTCATCCGGCGGGGGCCTCCGGCGCGGCGCCAGATGTGTCCGGTTGCTGCTCCCGCAACAACACCACGAGCAGGCCCATGCTCATATACATGACAATCAGTCCCGACACCCAGGCCGGTTCGAAAGAGTAGTGCGCCAGGGTACACAGGTAACCGGCGAAGAGCGCCACCGCCACGGGCTCAAAGCGCGGATCGATACGGCGAATGCGCCGCCACAGATACAGACAAAACAACCCGTGCATGGCGACGAACAGCCCGAACCCCACCGGCCCGGTCTGGTAGAGCAGATCGAGGAAAATGTTGTGCGTGGTGCCCTGTATGTAAATGAAGGTGCCCCCGGTGGTCTTCTTGGGATAAGAGAGGTCGTCGCCCAGGCCCGTGCCCAGCACCGGATGCGCCGCGTAATTCTCAAGCGCCTGGCGGTAGGCATAGAAGCGTGTGTCCGAATCGGAGGACATGGGCGTGCCGAAGTGCGCCACGCGCTCCTTGAGCATGAAGACAATCTTGTCAGCCTTGCCGGAGAACAGGAAGAACGCGGCGCCCGCGCCGACAGCCAGAACAGTCATTACCGCCCCGAGCCGCAGGGCAACGCCGGCCACGCCCCGGCCGCGGTTGCGCGCCATGATCGTCACCACAATCAACGGCGCGAGCACCGCCTCGGCGATTCCCATGCGCCAGCCGCTGAGGCACATCATGGCGGCGGTCAGGCCCGCCAGCGGGAACACGCACAGTTTCAGCGCCCTGGACCGGTCCGCCATCAGCAGCGCGGTGCAGTATGCCAGCAGCAGGGCAAGACTCACCACCTCGTCATCGACCAGCAGCCGCGGAAAGATGTTCACTTCGTCGTTGGGGTAAAACCAGTTGCCCGTGGCCAGCCGGTACAATCCGAACAACAGCGCGATGCCGCACCCCGCCACCGCCGCTGGCGCGACCAGACGCAGGTGCCTCCGTCCGTAGCGAAAACCGAGGGGAATGAAGAAGACCCACGCGTAAAAGTAGAGGCGGCGGAAATCGCCAATAACATCGCGAATCAACAGACCGTTCGCCACGCCGTTCAACCCGGAAAAGGCCCCCCAGCAGGTCCCGGCAAGCAGCAAGATTCCCAGCAGGCGTTCCCTGCCGGTTAGTTCAAAGATCGGGGCCGTGCCGCGGCGCACCAGAGAAACGGCGGTTTGCAGCGCCAGCGCGCCGAGCAGGAATATCAGGAAGTCGCCCAGATAGAATTTGAAACCGCCCAGACGAAGGGGCATAAAGTCCATGGCCTCGCGAAAACCGAGCGACCCGGTGAAGAAGGCCAACCCGGCCCAGGAGGCCGCCGGCAGCAACAGCAGCCCGAGGATGCCCGCCACCAGCAGCACCAAAAACTTTTCTTTCCACACACCGGCAAGCACGAGTGCGGTCAGCAACACGTAGCCCCCCGCACGGGCAAGGCGTGTCCATGCGGTTCCGGAGGAGGGGGCGACTGTAACAGTATCTGTGGATTCAGTCATGACGGTATCCCGAACGCCAGCATATCAAGCCGCGACGGGTGCAGTAAACTTCTCCCGGATCATTCTTTCGGTTTGGGGTCCAGAATGGGCCGGAGCCAGTCGATAATCTGGTTCATTGCATTGGGATGAAACGCAAAGATATCCGTCCCCAGCGAAGCGCCTGAATAGTGCTGGATTTCGCTGTAGCCGGGGGCGGCCGCTTTGAGCGCCGCCGAAGAAGTGGCGGAATAGGCCTCGTTTTCGCTGGTGACGATGAGTACCGGACAGTCTTTGAGTCTGCGTATGTCCTCCTCCACCGACAACCCGTGCAGGTCAAGACCGGGGGAGAGCATCACCACCGCCTGCATGGACGGATCGGCCAGGGTATGCTTTAGCGCCAGGCTTGCGCCCAGTTCCTCGCCGACAACGCCCAGATTCTTGGGGTTGGCGCCCGCCGCAACCAATGCGGCACCCGCCGCGCTCAGGTCTGCCAGCGCCGCGGACCAGCCGTCAAAGCCGGACTGGACCTGCCTGTAGTCCAGCGGCTTGCCGTCCCCCCCGGTACGGCTCCCGCCATGGCCGCGCAAGTCAAAGGCAATACTCATGATCCCGGCCTGGCGCAGGGTCTCGGCAAAGGCGTCCCAAGAGGCCTGGCCGGCCCCGTATCGGTGTACGAGAATGAGGCCGGGGGGACCGGGCCTGTCGGGACGGTGCAAGGTGGCCGCAAGGGTCAGCCCGTCCCCGGTGCGCAGCACCAGATGCTCCATAGCCGACGGCTTCGCGCCGGAACACCCCCAAAGCGCGGCCATAAGCGCGGCAACCGGCAGGCAGACCAATAGAAGGGAGGGACGACGCCCCGCAGTGCCGCCGTCCCTCCGAACCACAACAAGCTCAGCCAAGCTTGAAAACGCTCTGAAGTTTCATGGCAAGGGTCATGTCGCCCTTGATCTTCAGTTTCCCGGTAAGGAAGGCCATCTGGCCGTTCAATGTGCCGCCAATCAGGGCGAGGAAGTCCGCCGCCGACAGGGAAAGCTCGATGTTGGCCTTTTCGGCCGCGCCCTCGCTGACAACAATGTCGCCGTTGGCGATGGCCACCGACCAAATCTGCGCGTCCTCGCCGGTGATGTTGAACTGATAGGTCGCTGTCATGCCGCCAATTTTGTTCTTGTCGACCCGGCCCGCGACACCTTCAAAGAATGCTCGAACGTCCGACATGGTACTAATCCTCCGAGGTTGAGTGTCCCGTTTCTGTGGCCACCACACGGCGACCTGGCCGCAGGGCTACCCCTTTATACGGGTGATGATTTGGCATATTTTTCAGTTTGGGTCCGTAAATTCTCTGCCGCTACTGCACCTTGTCGCCGCCCTCGAGGGCCAGCTTGAACACGTAGGCATGACGGCAGGGCATCTGGTCTATGTTTAGAACCGGCGGCGTCACCAAAACCTTCCCGTTCTCAATACGCGCTTCGAGAGCCTTGTCCACGCCGAGCATGGTGGCGGTCACGGATTTCGCCTTGAGCACATTGTCTATGGCCAGACCGTCGCCGGGCCATTTCAGGCAGATTGCGTACACCGCGCCGTTCTTCTGCGTAAACTTCACGTCGTCCATTTTGGGTGCCTGTATCCAGCGCGTGGTTCCGTAAACGGCATCGCCGTTGATCTTGAGCCACTCGCCCATTTCAAGCAGCCGCTGCTGCATGATGTCGGGGATGCGGCCGTCGGCCGTGGGACCGATATCGAGCAGCAGGTTGCCGCCGCGGCTCGCGGTGCCGATGAGCAGGTGCAGCAGTTCGGTGGCGCTGCGGTAGTTTTCGGCCGCCTCATTGCGGTTGTAGCCAAAGGATTTGCCCATGCCCTGGCATTCCTCGAAACGGCCCTCGTCGATCATGTGGCCGCCTTTGGAGATGCCGCCGTATTCGGGCGTGGCAAAGCCGCCGTGCTGGTCTCTGCATTCCTTGCCCCAGCGGTCGTTGACCACCACATCCTTGGGCGCCTTCGACTCGTTGAAAAGCCATGCAAGGAATTCGGGGGCGCGCCAGGTTGAACTCGGATGATCCCATTCCCCGTCCGGCCAGATGATGTCCGGCTGGTAGCGCTGGACCAGGTCCTTCAACTGGGGCAGCATGTGCAGGTCCACGTACTTGTTCACGTCCTCCTTGTACAGCGGGTTGTACCACTCGTAGATGGAGTAGTAGAAGCCCATGCGCAGGTCCTGCTTGCGCACCGCCGTGATCAGGTCGCCCGCAAGGTCGCGGTGGGGACCGACGTCCATCGCGTTCCAGTTCCAACTGTGTTCGTCCGGCCACAGCGGGAAGCCCTCATGGTGCTTGGAAGTCAGCACAACGTACTTTGCGCCGGACCGCTTGAAAATGTCCGCCCACTGGTCCGGATCGAAGAGTTCCGCCTTGAACATGGGCGCGAAGTCCTGGTACTGAAACTTGGCGCCATAGGTCTTTTCGTGAAATTTCCACGTCTCCCCATTCTTGTCCTGCATGTGGTTCCAATACCATTCGGCGTAAGCGTCTTTCGGCCCCCATGCGGGCACCGAATAGACCCCCCAGTGAATGAAGATGCCGAACTTCGCATCCTGGAACCATTGCGGACTGGGACGCTTGTCCAGCGACTCCCAGTTGGGTTGGTAGTCCTGTGCGGACATGATCGTCACCAGTGCGACGGCCGTAAGTGTTCCCATGGCGCCTCCTTGCGTTTGGTTCAATGCAATCCGATGCCCCGCCATGGTACTCTCGCACCCGACCGCGCGTCAATGAAACCGCG
>CAZOMH010000125.1:0-9622 GCA_964580415.1 uncultured Nitrospirales bacterium | reverse complement strand
CGCCGCATGGTGCTTCATGTGGCCGTGCCGCGCCTGATCTTTCTGCTGCTCACGCTGCTGGTGCTGCTGGCGTTTCGTATGATGCTGTTCGGCGCGCCCGACTGGGAGGCCGAAGCGCGCATGACCGCACTCAGTGTCGGAGCGCTAACGGCGGCACTGGCATTGTCCTGGTCCCTCGGTGCTGTTCGAAACTGGCTCGGCATATCCGCCCTGAGTGTGGTCCTCGGTATCGCATGGTGCCTGTATGAGCTGTTGGGACTGCACGATATCCGTGAGAATATCGGCCCGGACATCCTGTGGCCCCTTGCGGGATGCTGGGTGACCGGCTGGATGCTGCTGATGCTCGCCGGACCCTATCGGGCCCGCAGCGGTTTCATTGCCCCGCGGCTGCCCTGGCGTGGACCGGTCACGCAACCCAAAGCGGCGAGCCCGCGGGACCGTGGTCGGCGCATGAAACCCTTCGCGTCGCCCTTTGATGCACAGATTTGGCATGAACGGCGCACCCGCGGCTATGCCGGACTGTTCTATCCACTGGCCTTTGCCGTGTTCGTGCTGCTGGCGTTGATTGAGCCCCAGGCGATATTCTGGGTTAATGGAATCCCCATCTATTCGAATGTGGTGTCCATCGCGCTGCTGTCGGTGACGGCCGTTTCTTTTGCGACTGCCGCCCGGCGCCTGACGGAGGCGTACCGGGTGCGCACGGGTCGCTTCCGTTTCCTCGCGGCCAAGCCCATCTCAACACAGGAACTGGCTCATGCCCGTTTTTATGCCATGTGCCGCGCGCTGGAGACCGGCGCACTCTTCGCCCTGGCGCTGGCGGCATGCTTCTGGCTCCTGCCGCCCATGCCGCTGCTGCTGACACCATCGCTTTGGCCGCAGTGGATGGCCGACGCATACCAGTCTCTTGACAGCACCGGGTGCCGGTGGCTGTTGATCTGGCTGCTGCTGCTGTGGGGCGGCGCCAGTTTGACGGCGTACAGCACGCCCAAGGTGCTCGGGCTTCTTTTCGTGTGGCCCCTGCTGCAGTTGGGCACCACCTACGCTCCGGTGCGCTATGCCATGGGAAATGGTGGCAATGAATTGGTAACAGCACTGACGGGCCTCTGTCTGTTGGCGCACACGGTGGTCCTGTTTGCCCGAGCGTGGCGGCGCGAACTGCTTTCGCCGGTGACGGTGCTTCTATGTGCGACCGCCTATGCCGTTCTGGCGGTGATGCTAACCTCCTACCTCGTCAGCCTCATTCTCCCGGACGGCGACGGCTGGCCCGGGCACACGCCCGCGCAATACACGGCCTGGACCCTTGAAATGCTCGGCATCATTGCCCTTGTGGTGACGCCCGTGGCGGCGCTGCCGCTCCAGTTTGACCGATGGAGGCACGGCGGGAAATGAACACAGAAAAGCTATCCGTGAAGAGTTGGCGCGAAGAGCAGGCAAAGTGGTGGAGCGACATGGCGCCGCTGCTGCGGCGCGTGGCTCCCCGCTGGGGCGGCTGCGCGGTGCTGCTGGCCGGGTTGTGGGTCGCGGGGGCGATCCTCAGCGCAAACCATGAGACCGCAAAGCCGCAGGTGGGGGTGGAGTCCTTCGACCTGAGGGACTATGTAAAGCGGGGGCGGAACGTCCCCGAGGGGGACAATGCCGCGACAGTTTACATTGAAGCCGCAAAACTTCTGGCCGAGAGAAAGAACTGGAAATCGGACAGCGAGGAAGCGTTTAGGATATATCAAAACCGCCGGAACGACTGCTTCAAAATGACCCCTGCGCATTGGCAGGACCTGGCTGCGTTCACCGCCGAGACGGACGGCGTTTCCGCCCTAATTCGTACTGGCGCGCAGCGCCCCCAGTGCGTCTTTCGTCTGCGCGAAGATCAGTATGCGTACACTTCCTGGGGTTGGGAATCCAATGTTGCAGGGTGCCTTGTAATCCGCGCCCTGACAGCGGGACACCAAGGCAACGCAGCGGCCTGGCGGCAGTCGTCGGAGGATATTCTCAGTTTCCTGGAAACCGTCGAAAAGGAACAAACTCCCACCGTGGTGGCGGTTAGGTCAGAGGTTCTTAAGGGCCTGCTCGATGCGTTGGAGGCCGCCTGTTGTTCAGGCGCCGCCTTGGATGAGGCAGCCCTTGCCGCACTGGACAACCGTCTTGCCGCGCTTCGGCCCCTGGATGCCTTTGAACCGCTGCTTGCGCTCGCCTGGTCGGCGATCAACTTCCGGCACGCCTACCACTACAATGAGGTTTATCCGCGATACATACAGAGGAACATGCTTGAAGGCAAAACGTTTTACCCGCAATACCTGGACATTCCCTACAGGGCCGGCGGATTTGCCGCCCGTGACCGGGCGCTGACGGCCGGGTACTTCTCGGAACTGCTTGGAATACTGCGTTCGGGACAGCCGCGGGCGCACGAGCGCGCCTGGGCATGGATGACCGACAAAAAGCATCCATTCGGCGGGGCAGGGTTGGAGACGGCCCCAAACTATGGCGATATCGTCACGGAGACCACGAGTTGTGGATGGTGGCGCGGCACGCCGGGGGCGGCCTATATCCAACTCGCGAATATTCGCATGGCGCGGGCGGTGATCGCGGTGATGCGGCAGGGCCGGAACGACCGGGGAAATTTCCGCAGCGAGGAGGAGTTGAGAGCCCTGCTTGGCGGGTTCCCCTGTCCCATGACCGGCGGGCCGATCATCTGCAGGGCCGATGCTGACCGGTGCAGTCTTGCGTACCGCATATACCGGAAAGACCAGCGCTTCAGAAACGAACCGGACTGGCAGTTGGGCGTTGTCCTCGAACCACCGGCTTCAAAGTGATTGACCGGTCTGCGGCATCCAAGCCCCATTTCTGACGCCGTGGTCAAGAAAGAATAAAGACCGCGCCGGCGCGATCCCCCCGGGGATGCGCCGGCGCGGCGGGTCACAACAAACTGGATCGTCTATTCAAACACAGCTTTGAAGTAGTCTTTATCGTCGATAAGCTGCAACTCGACGTTCACGAACGAATCCATCTCCGACCGGGAGATCGGCGCGGTGGTCCGGTTGCCGTAGGGGTCTATCCTGGGCAGGTCCCCGTCCGCGTTGTCATCCATCTCGGGCGGTTCCGGCACCGGTTCGATACCGGCTTCCGGCTCCTGCGGCATGGCATCCCTGTCGGCCGGGGCCGCGGGGGGGTCTCCCCCCGGCCGGTCCTCGGCGGACACCAGCTTGCTGATGCGTTCTTCAAGAAACGCGACGAGAACCTGCATGATGTGGTCGCGCCGGGCGACGGCGTTCCCGTTGAGAATGATGTCGTTGTCCAGCGCCAGCGCTTTGCCCGCGAAAATGACCACCATATTGTGGCATTCCGGGCAGGGCCCGACGATGATGGCTCCGACCGGCGGCAGCATAACTTGTCCGTGCGCGCCGCAATGCGGACATTTGATCTCAATAAGTGATAACATGGCCTGCTTCCCTAAAGTTGCCTCGAACGTCATTTCAATTATAACACAATACCGTCACGGCAACCATTCATGACTTTCCTTGGAATTCGAGTTTCTTCTGCTCCGAATTTCCTATTTATGGAAACAGGTTTTATTGGGGAGATATTCCAGAAAAGTTGGCGGTGGGGGCGCGATCAGTCCTTGAAAAGATCGTCAAATCCGGAAGGGGGCGGTGCCTGTCCGGCTTCGCTGTTATTGCCAAAAAGGGCCTCAAAAGAGGGCTTTGCCGCCTCGCGCGCCGTTTCGCCGTCGCCCGCGGCCGGGTCGGTCATGGCGAACTCGAATTCTTCACAAAAGTTGGCCCCGGCGCGGTCGCCGACCCATTCTGTATTAGGTATATAGCACTGATTATGCATGGAGGGCCGGTGGAAACGGCAGTTCTTGCAGGAGTGCAGGTAGGCGCCGCAATTGAGGCAGGTTTCCTTGAATCCGGGCCGGGGTTTGCCGCCGGCTTCCCAGTCCCTATGGCATTTGTGGCAGTTGTTTGAAGGCATGGCACGCCTCTCCGTCTTTTCAGCCGTCCGTCCGTGTTCCCGGGGTCCGCGGCGGCCGGGCAACGGTATCGTAGCCCAGTTTGCCGCTTCGGTCAACCGCCGGACCGGTCTTTCCGGCGCTGCGCGGGACAATGGCTGAATGCCGGATGCGGGTGTCCGTGGGGTACAATACCGGCCACGGCACAGAACCTCTGGAGCACTTCATGGCGCGCGTGGATTCAAAGGAAAAGTTGGAACGCATTCGGCGCGCGCTGCCGCGCCTGCGGGCGCTGGTTTCCGCGTGCCGTGTGTGCGGGCGTGCCTGCGGCGCGGACCGCACCGGCCCGGCGGCGGGATATTGCCGTGCGGCGGCGGACGACGGGGATCATGCGCGCTGGTCGGCGTCCACGCTGCATTTTGGCGAGGAGCCGATGCTGGCGGGCCGCGGCGGGTCGGGCACGGTCTTCTTCTCGCACTGCAACCTGCGCTGCCTCTTCTGCCAGAACTGGCAGATCAGCCACGAAGGCGAGGGGCGGACGGCGCATTTCGAGGAACTGGCCGGAGCCTTTCTCGAACTGCAGGAACGGGGCGCGGAGAACATCAATCTCGTCACGCCGACGCAGTACATCCACCCTGCCGTACAGGCGCTGGGCCACGCCTATGCCCGGGGACTCGACCTGCCGGTGGTCTACAACACCAACGGCTATGACGCGGTCGATTTGGTGGATGTGCTGGACGGCATTGTCGATGTGTGGCTGCCCGATGTGAAGTACATGGAACCGGGCCCGGCCGCCCGGTACAGCCGTGCGGCGGATTATCCGGAGGTGGCCCTGGCGGCCGTGTGGACCATGTGGCGGCAGACAGGACCACTGGTCCTGGAGGGCGGCGCCGCCCGGCGCGGCGTGATTGTCCGCCATCTCGTTTTGCCCGACAACCAGTCCGGCACCTTCGAGTTTCTGCTGTGGCTCAAGGACCGGGACATGACCGGCGTGACGTTGAGCTTGATGAGCCAATATTCGCCGCAATACCGTGCGGCCGAGTGTCCGGAAATTGACCGTCCCCTGACGCCGAAAGAATACGATGACGCGGTTGAGTTTGCCGCACGTCTGGGATTCGAGCACGTGCTGACCCAGGAGATGGACAGCCGCGCCGTCTACCTGCCCGATTTTGGGCGGGGGGAACCGTTCGGGCTATGACCGACGGTCCAAGATTATTCCCGAAACCCCGACAGCTGATATACTGCTTCCACCACTATGAACCGCGGCCCTATTTGACGCGCATTGACGCATGGAGACGAAATACCATGAAACCGACACGACGTGAATTTCTGAAGACTTCGGCCGTCCTCGGCGCTTCGACACTGGCCACCGCGCCCGTGTTTGCGCAGGGCGCCGCCCCCGCGGACATGTGCATCGCCCGGTGGAAGGGCGACGCGGGCGCGAATATGAACGAGATTGCGCGCCGCCTCACCGAAGAGGCGCTCAAGACCGTCGGCGGTCTGGGCCGCTTCGTGAAGAAGGGCGACGTGGTTTGGGTGAAGCCGAACATTGGCTGGGACCGCACGCCGGAACAGGCGGCGAACACGCACCCGGAGGTGGTGAAGGCCATCATCCGGCTCTGTCTTGAGGCGGGGGCAAAAACGGTGAAGGTGGGCGACAACACCTGCAACGAGGCGCAGAAGTGCTACAAGAACAGTGGCATCGAAGCGGCGGCCAAGGAGGCCGGCGCCGAGGTGGTCTATCTCGACAAGAACCGTTACGTGGAGACGAAGATCGGCGGCAAGCGGCTGGACAGCATTCCGCTGTATCCGGAAATCATGGAATGCAGCCTGGTCATCAGTTGTCCCGTGGTCAAGCACCACAGCGCCACGGGCATGACGGCCTGCATGAAGAATTTCATGGGGGTGATCGACAACCGCAAGAAGTTCCACCAGGACCTTCCCTACTGTATTGCCGATTTGACGGCGCATCTGAAACCCCGGATTGCCGTGCTCGACGCGACGCGCATTCTCACAGCCCACGGCCCGACGGGCGGCGACTTGAAGGATGTGAAGGTGCTGAACACTGTTGCGGCGGGTGTGGACCTTGTGGCGCTGGATGCGTTTGCCGCGGAACTGCTGGGCATTGATCCGGCCAAGATCGGCACGGTGGTCGTGGGCCAGGAATACGGTCTTGGCAAGAAGGACTACAAGTCGCTCAACCTCAAGGAGCTGGAGATCGCGTGAAGTTGCGTCGTCCCCGTTCCTGGATGCAGTGGGCGCGCCGGGTGTCGCAGTTTTTCTGTCTGGCGCTCTTCCTTGCGCTGGCATTGCGCGTGCGGCTGTCCGAGAACGGCGTGCCCAGCGTTGACGTGGATTTCTTCTTCAAGATTGATCCGCTCGTATCCCTGTCGACCGCCCTTGCGTCGCGCAGTCTGGCCGTCATTGCGGTCCCGGCCGTTGCCGTGCTTGCGGCAACGGTGCTGTTTGGCCGCTTTTTTTGCGGCTGGATTTGTCCGCTCGGCGCGGTGCATGCGGCGGCCTCGTGGTTTCGCGCAAAGCGCGCGGCCTCGACGCCTCCGGAACAGCGCAGCGCGGGACACCGGGTCAAATACGGTGTGCTGGTTGCGCTGCTGGTGATGGCGCTCTTCGGCGCGCACTGGACCGGCATCTTTGATCCCATCCCGCTGCTTTTCCGCAGCACGGCCACCTTCGTTCTTCCCGCCGCGCAGTACGCGGTGGAGGATTCCAGCACGGCCGTCTACCAGGCCGACCCGCATGTGGGTCCGGCCCATCTCAAACTGCTGACCGAGCCGGTGTACAAATTCTCCCGCAACGTGCTCTTCCAGGCGGACCGGCAGACTTTCGCCGGCGCAGCGTTCATCGCCGGACTGTTCATTCTTATTGTGGGACTCAATCTGGTACGGCCGCGGTTCTGGTGCCGCTACGTGTGCCCGCTCGGCGGACTGCTGGGCTTCGCCTCGCTGCGCCCGGCGCTGCGGCTCAAGAACGACGAAAAGCGCTGCACCGGCTGCGGCCAGTGTGCGCGGGCGTGTCCGGCGGCGGCCCAGCCCGACCGGCCCGGCGAATGGCTGCCGACCGAATGCTATGAATGCTGGAACTGCGTCGCGAAGTGCAGGCGCGGCGCGCTGGCGTTCAAGGTGGAGAATCCCATAACGCCCGCAGTTGCGGGCAGCATGGACTTTTCGCGCCGCGCGGCCATGGGCGCGTCGGCCGCGGGCGTGGCCGTTATGCTCGGTTTTCGGCAGAACCCGCTGGCGCAGGAAAAGGTCTACGAGGCGAACCTCGTGCGCCCGCCGGGCGCACTGCCGGAGCGCGAATTCCTGCAGCGCTGCGTGCAGTGCGGCGCGTGCATGCGCGCCTGCCCGACCAATGCACTGCAGCCCTGCGCGCTGGAAAGCGGCATCGAGGGACTGTGGACGCCGCGCATCATCGCCAAGGCGGGCTACTGCGAGTACAACTGCAATCTGTGCGGCCAGGTCTGCCCCACGGGCGCCATTCAGCCGCTGACGATTGAGGCGAAGAAGGAGGTCAAAATCGGCCTGGCGACCTTCGACAAGAACCGCTGCCTGCCCTATGCGTACGGCCGGGAGTGCATCGTCTGCGAGGAGCATTGTCCCACGCCGCAGAAGTCCATCTATTTCGTGGAGCGCGAAGTCGAACTGCGCGACGGTCAGAAGATGACTGTAAAGCAGCCCCAGGTTGATCCGGACAAATGCATCGGATGCGGCATCTGCGAGTGGTGCTGCGTGTTCCGCGACCAGGCGGCCGTGCGTGTGACCAGCGCCAACGAGACGCGCCATTCCCAAAACCAGCCCATCCTTCCCGGCGGCGCCGGCGGCGGAAGTCCCTACTAGCGAAAACCGGGGACTGACCCGGGCGGAGCGCCGAAGGTGCGCAGCGGGTCAGTCCCCGGTTTTCGCGGCACGCCGGCCGCGTCGGATTCTGAAACAGGCAATGACTCAAGTGACAGTGCGGGACAGGTCAAAACAGAGCACCGCGGGTGCGGGGACGGGCCTGTCTTCGGTTTCCAACCACCCGAATCGAGATGCATGAACAACACCTCCATCAAACGCCAATTGTGGCTGTATTACGGCGCCCTCGCCTGCGTGGCGGCGGCCACGGGCGTCTATGACTCGACTTTCAACAACTTCCTGTCCGAGACCTTTCACCTGAGCGCGGGCGCGCGCGGCTGGCTGGAGTTTCCGCGGGAACTGCCGGGCTTTCTCGTTGTCATGATGACCGGCCTGCTCTGCATGCTGCCCGTGACGCGCGTGGGCGTGGTGGGCACGCTGCTCGCCGCTCTGGGCCTGGTGGGAATGGCCATGTTCGGCGGCACCATGGCGCCGATGGTGATCATGATGTTCACGGTGAGCGCGGGCCAGCACCTGCTGCAGCCCATCGGCTCGTCGGTGGTGCTTGGGCTGAGCACGGAACACAACCGGGGCGCGCGGCTGGGCCAGGCCGCGGGCGTGGCCACACTGTTTACGGCATTGAGCGCCTTCGGTGTTTCGCGCCTCATGAAGGGCGCGGCCCCCCCCTATCACGCGGCATTCTCCTGCGCCGCGCTCATTTTTGCCACGGGCGGGCTCTTCTACTTTTTCATGCACATTTCGCACCTGCACGCGCCGCGCCAGCGCCTCGTGCTGAAGCGCGAATTCAATCTTTACTACCTGCTGGAAATTCTCGCCGGCACACGCAAGCAGATTTTCCTCACCTTCGGGCCATGGGTGCTCATTGAGGTTTACGGCCTGCATGTGTCGTCCATCGCCACGCTGCTCATGATCTCCTCCTGCATCGGCATCGTATTCAAGCCGCTGGCGGGCATGGTCATGGACCGCGTGGGCGAAAGAAACGTGATGATTGCCGACGGGCTGGTGCTTGCCGTCGTGTGCCTTGGTTACGGCTATGCGCAAAAGGCCATTCCCGATCCCGACTGGGCGCGCCGCGCGGCCTGCTGCTGCTACATCGCCGATGAAATGCTCTTCGCGCTGGGCAATGCCCGCAGCATCTACCTCTCCCGCATGGTCGGCTCGCCGCAGGAACTGAACTCATCCCTGGCCATGGGCGTCAGCATCAACCACATCGCCTCGATGACCATTCCCATGGTCGCCGGCACGATATGGATGTGCTGGGGTTTCGAGCGGCTCTTCTTTGGCGCGGCGCTGTTTGCCGTCGTGCTGGCCATCGTCGCCACCCGCGTCCCCGGCCGGCGTCCGGCTGCAGTGGCACGGTAAAAGCCGCCCGGCCGGTCCGGATTGGCCGTATGAACCGTCGGCATGGCGTCTGAACACCGGTCCATTTTCTGGTCTCCTGCCGGGATTCCTGCCGTTGCGGGGGTGAGAATATGCGCTTTCGGTCGAATTCTGGTATTCTTTTGCGGGCCATGGTGCCGCAGGGCCGTTGAACCGGGCGGCGCAATTCGGATATTTCCCTGGGAGAGCGGCTTCTCCCAGCTACGGTCAGGGTACTATTTAATGAACATACATCCCACCGCCATTGTGCATTCCGGCGCGGTGCTTGCCGACGACGTTGAAGTGCAGGCGTACACGATAATCGAGGACCATGTGACCATCGGCGCGGGCACGGTCATCGGGCCGCACTGCGTAATCGGCATGGGCACGGTCATGGGGCGCAACAACCGCACCTTCAGCGCGGCGCAGATTGGCGTGCCGCCGC
>CAZOMH010000124.1:0-9630 GCA_964580415.1 uncultured Nitrospirales bacterium | reverse complement strand
TCGCCCACGGCGGTCGCATCCGGGGAAAGGCCCGGCTGGGCCTCGGGCGGAAGCTCCACCTGGGAAAGAAGCTGGTAGGCCTGGTTGCGGACATAGGCACGGTCGGCCCCGTCCTCGAACACCAGCGTCACCTGGGACAGGCCGAACAGGGAAATGGAGCGGATGGAGGCCCGTTTGGGAATGCCGTTCATCACGTTTTCCACGGGAATGGTGACGAGTCGCTCGACCTCCTCGGCCGCGTGCCCCGGAAACTGGGTGATGATTTGCAGGGAGACGTTGGTCACGTCGGGATAGGCTTCGACCGGAAGGCGCTGGAAGGCGTTGACCCCGACGATCACGGAAAGGAACACGAGCGCCAGGACGATGGCCCGGTGGTGCAGCAGTGCGGAGATGACGGCGTTCATTGGGGTTTCTCCCCGGACTCAAGCACCGACTGCAGCAGAAGGCTTCCCGTTGTCACAACTTTTGTCTCCGGCGTCAGCCCCTCGGTTACCACGGTCTCGTCGCTGTATTCGGTGCCCACCACGACCTCGCGCCGGATGAATAGCTCGGGCGATTCCGAGACAAAGGTGAAATGTTTGGTGCCCTTTATGTAGAGCGCCTTGGAGGGCACGCTGACCCCCGCCATGGGCTGCTGGCCGTCCACGACGTCCACCGCAACGTACATCTGCGCCTTGAGCAGCCGGTCGGGATTCTCCAGCGTTCCGCGCACCTTCACTGTTCGCGTGGGGGCATCCAGGGCATCGCCCACATTGTCAATCTTTCCGTTGAAGGAGCGACCCGGATAGGCGCTGGTGGTCACAGCCAGCGTCTGGCCCGGCCGAACCGCCGAAATGTCCTTCTCCGTGATGTCCAGGTACACCCAAAGGTTGGTGGGGTCCGAGATCAGAAACTGCGGCACGGAAGACGACATCTGGTCGGGACGCAGTTCCTGTCCGGGATTGGTGTTCTTTTCGACCACCGTGCCGGCAATGGGCGCGCACAAATGGTAGATTTGGTCCACGGCGGCGTTCTTGCCTCCGAGCAGCGCCAGATGCGCCGTCGCCCGTTCCTTCTCCGCCTCGGCGCGCTCCCGGTCGGCCTCGGCCGATTCCAGGTCTTTGCGGGCGGCCGCGCCATGGTCAAAGAGTTCACGGGTCCGTGCCAGATTCCTCTCGCTGAGCCGCAGGCCGCTGTCCGCCTGGCGCAGCTCCGCCTGCGCTTGGCCGAAGTCGGGCGAGTCGATGGTGAGCAGCGGGGTTCCCTTGTCCACTTTGTCTCCAAGATTGGCAAGGATTTCCTTTACACGGCCGTTGACCGGACTGAACACACCCACGGTCTTCTCGTCATTCCAGACCACCCTTCCGTTGAAGTGCAGCACGACTTCCGTCCGCGCCTTGCAGCTTTCCACCGACAGGGAGGCCAGTTGGGGGGCCTTTTCCTGAAATGTGATCCTGTCGCCGTCCACCGTGTAGTCGGGCGCCTTCTCGGCGGCGGGCGCGGCGGCGGTCTGTTCTTTGGTGGTTTCGGCCTGTGCCAGGACGGGCTGCCGGCCGCAGCCGGGGAGTAGCACTGCGGCCAGTGATAGAAACAGGACGATATATTGTTTCATTTGGTTTGCTCGCTTTCCGTGTTCAGTTCTACGCCATGGGCCGCGGCGGTGTCCGCGAGGGCATTGAGCGTGTCGGCCGCGGCCTGGGCGGCGGCCAGTCGTGTGTCGTTGTCCGTGCGCTGCGCCGAAAGAAGGTCAAGAATGGTGGTGCCCCCCTTCTGGTAGGCGAATGAGATGTTCTCTTTAACCCGTGCCGATTTGGGCTGAACCTCGTCTTTGTACCGCTGCCACCGCTGAAACGCTTCGGAATAGGCAATCCGGACCTGGTTCTGGTCGGCAACGATGGCGGCACGTATCTTCTGAATCGTGCGCAGCGCGTCGCTGCGCGCCACCATGGCCGCCTGCACCTCCCCCTTGTACTGGTGCCAGACGGGAAGCGGCAGGGAAACGCCGACCCCGAGGGTGTTGGGCGCATCCGGCGGCTGGTGCTCGTAACTCAGGCTGACGGTGGGATCGGGAATCCACAGCTTCTGCTGGCCTTTCAGATCAAACTCGGCCTTCTTGAGGGCGGCCTGGGCAGCCACAAGGTCGGGCCGCTGACATGCGTCTTGCGGTTGCGGGGCCGGGGCCGGGGCCGCAGCCAGCGCTTCCAGGGAATCAACCGCCGTCCATTCCGCCCTGGGCTGGGGGCTGCCCAGCAGGACCAGCAGGGCAACACGCGCCGTTTCCGCCGCCGCCTGCGCCGCGGCGGCGTCCGCCTCAAAACGGGCGGCATCCACCTCGATCTGGGTGCGGTCGGTCCCGGAAATCTCGCCCGCCTTCTCGCGAACGGCGGCCAGTTGCGCCTCTTTGCCCATTGACTCCGCGGAGTCGCGAAGTATGGATACGTTCCTTTCGGCAAGGAGCACTGCGGCGTAGGCCTTGATGACGCCGTTGTCCAGAAGGCGCTTCGCATCCAGGAACTGTGCCTCGGCCACTTCAATCCCGGCACCGGCCGACGCCGCGCGCAGACGCCGTTTGCCGCCAATCTCGATCAGTTGGCCGACGGCGAAGGTGGTGTCGTAGCTGCGGTCCCACAGGCCGTTTGCGTGCCGCACGGGGATGGGGGACACTTTTATGCCGCCGGCGGTCTGGGCGTTCTGGACAGCCTCCTGCGCACGGGTGGGCGGCAACGCCACGCTGTTGGTGCGGCCGTCAATGTTAACCGCCGTGGTGCTCCACGAAAGCGTGGGGTTGGGGAACTCGCGGGCGATAACCTTCTGGGCGGCCGCGAGGTCGATGCTGCTCTTCGCCGCCAGCAGGTCCCAGTTCAGTTCAAAGGCAATCTGCCGCGCATCGTGGAGCGTGAGTTTGTCGGGAATCGCGATGGCAGGCGGTTTGGCCGCGGTGCCGATTTCCCCGCTCCAACCCGCAAAGGGCGCCCATCCGGCGGCGGCGGCAAGAAGGAAGCGCATATGTCGTATTCGCATGGTTTTGTCCAGTGCTGTGCCCGCGTGCGGGGCGTCCGTTAGGGTGCATGCGTGGATGACCTCCCAACGTCAGGCCTGGACGGCATGACGGCAGGATACGGAAACGTGTTGTCGTGCTCTGGAAAGAGGGATATACCTAGCAGCAGTGGAGGGAAAGCAGGCTGGGAGGCGCCCGCAGGGGACGGGCATTCGGGGGGAACGGAAGGACGGGGATGTCCTGCGTTTCTAGAAGAGGGGGATATTGGCGCTTTTCATGGATAAAACAGCCCCCTGCAAGACAGAGAACCACCATGAAAAGGGCAAGGCCGTGACCGGCATGACTGGAGATGCCTTGTTCCGAAGCTGTGATCGAGGACAACAGGGCAGAACGGTCCTCACGCACCCACAGGGACCAGCCGGCAATGTCATCGCTCATCGAAATAAAGGGAAACAGAAACAGTGCTATACACGCAAGCAGCATCACTTCAAGCAAAACACGTCTGCTTTCGATGCGACAGCCCCGTTTGAACAGATTCCACCAGCACCAAACGCCGAACAGCGTCAGGCTGACAAACACCCACACTAGATTTAGTACAACGTCCATTTGCCATTATCTCGCGACTACGGCATGTTTTACTCTCAACTTCTCGTTTTAGCAAAAGACATGCCACTGTTTCTTCTGCGCCGTAAGCGACTGCAATAACGTGATTTGTACATTGAAACAGGACTCCCATGCCCAACCTCATTTGCGGCTCCGGCCTGCGGCGAGGACGATTTGAAGCAATTATAGATGTCCTCATCCCCTCGAAACCGGGAAAAACACATCCTTGCGCTCAAATCGGCCTTGCGGTGATGCGGGGCAGAAATGGGATCGCCAACAGAACGAGCAACGTCGGCTCTTTGGACTGCGATGGGCAGGGCACTGCGGCAACACCGCTTGGGCATGTCTGACGCGCCGCACACGCCAAATCGGCGTCATTGCAGCCGCAGTCCATAATCCGAAGTTCCAAGGGCTTTTGAGCCCGCTCTTTCGCGGACGCCCGCATAAACACTGTTGATTTGTGTTGATCGGAGCCTGTTGTGGCTGCAATATGCACCCCTGTAAGTGTGCATATAAAGCTTGCATTTGCAGATAATGCGGGTACAAAACTGCCACGCACATCGACATCGTCCCCAACAGAACATCGCCCCCGGCCATTCTTTTGTGTAAAGCGCGCCGCGCGGGCGAAGGCAAGAATGCCGTCCGCTTCGAGCAGTTGACCGAGGCCACCGCGTTCCAATTGCACGTGTTCACGCTGCTCGGAATCAGGGTCCGGTGACAAAACGTACCCAGTAAACCGACAGTTGAATCTTGAATCAACTACTTGGTAAACAAGGAGTTAAACTGTCTAAGAGTGCTGACACTTCGGGCTAATGACCGGTTCCTTGCAGCATGACACACCATCGGTTTGTTTAAGCCCGGCAGCCATGTGCGCCGTCTTTGCGGAGGCGTCCATGGCCTTTCCATTGCGAACTCCGCGGGCACGCCGGTACGCGGACAGTAACGGCCCGCTATTTTCGCAGCACGAACAAATGGGCCTGGCCCGAAGTTCCGTCAAAAGGCGAGGTGCGCAGCAGTTTTATCGCCTCTTCAACCTGTCCGCCGCCGGCGAGGTGGTACGCGCTCATTTCAATTTCGTTGAAGGTCTTCATATAGCGGACATCTTTCCAGGGCAGACTGAGCACCACGTTCTTGGCCTGGTCCTCGGTGTATCCGTGGCGGGCATGTCCGTGCTTGCGGTCAACATCGTTCAGGGGGGCGTTAATGTCCCCGCCGGGCACATGCACCAGGGCGGTGCCCCCCTCGCGGAGCAGGGCATGCAGCCCGCGTGCGGCGGCGTAATCATCGGGAATGTGTTCAAGCACGTCAAAGACCACAACAACATCAAATGTTCCGTGCATATTTCCGGGCGGGCAGGTAAGGTCCAGTTTGATCGTGGAGCGTTTGCGCGGGTAGAGATCGGCCTTGGTTACCCGAAGTCCCCTGGCGGACAGCAGGCCCGCCTCAACGTCGTCCACCACACCCACCACGAGACAGTCCCCGGGGCCGTCGGGTGCGTTCAGGTCCAAGTAGGTGCGCCGAACAATCGGTCCCAGAAGCAGGGGGCGGCCCGGGGGGATATTCGGCATGTCGATGCGGACGCTGGCGCGGGCGGGTGCCGGCGGAATGTCCTGCTCGCCGAATGCAGCCCGTCTCCGCTGCTCAAATGCGCGGACAGACACCGGCAGGCGGACGCCAGCCGGGTCGGGCGCGTCGGCCCCGTCGCCGATGAGCGTGCAAAGCCGGTCGCGCAGCGCTTCGGGCTGCCAGGTCCACAGCCAAAGCGGCCGGTCGCGCCGGACATTCTCCGCCATTTGCGCGATACGTTCGGGGTGGGCGGCCAAGTCGGCAATCATTGCGGCCAGCGCGGTTTCATCAACCCGCATCTCGGGCAGGTACTGGATGCTTTCCCGGGGTTCGGCAGGGCACACCACGCCGTGCTCGCCGGGAATGATCCACTGCTTCATCATGTAGCCGTCGCTGATCAGCACCGGCAGTCCGCAGGCCAGCGCCTCGACAATGGGCAGCCCGAGTCCCTCGCGTTTGGACGGCCACAACAGCATGTCGGCGTCCGCATAGGCCTCGAAGATGTTGTCCACCGTGCCCCCGTGCAGTTCTATGGAAGCGTCCTGACGGAGAATGCGTTCGCAGTCCTCTCCGTATTTGCCGGGGGGGGCCTGCGTGTACAGGACCAGCACTGCGTTTTGCGGCGCGGCCTTGTGCCACGCGCGGATCAGCGCGTCTGTGTTCTTGCGGTTGTTGAGCCCCCCCCAGCCGGCCACATGCACGAACCGCAGCGGCGCGCCGTCCGGGCGGGCCGCGGTGCGGGCTTCGGGCAGTCCCGTCGGCGGAATACCCCAGGGTACGGTCACGTCGGGCACGCCGGGATGCCTCTCGCGGAAGACGCGGGCACCCTCGAAAGTTGCGTGCAGGAAACCGTCGAAACGGTCGTAGCGGTCAAAGAATTCGTGGCGAAGCACGTCGAGATGCTCGTAGGCGATGACGCGGATACCCGCCTTTCGCAGGGCGTCCACCCGCTTCCAGTCGTTGGGATGGACCTCCATGAAGAGCACGGCGTCCAGCCGGTTCTGTTTTGCCCAGACCACGATTTCTCCGGGGGCGGGATCGTTGCCGCCGTTAACGATGCGCGGATGGTCCACGGGCGGGCCGGTAAAGAACTTGTCGGCTTCCCACCGCGCAAAGACGTGGGTGCGCACCCTTTCGGACTCGAGCGCGTTTGCGATTTGCCTTGCGACGAAGGTCACGCCGCGCACGTGCCATATGGAGACCAGACCGATGTTGAGCATTTGCCGCGCCGGGGCGGCGGGAGGAGCCGTGCTGCCCGGGGCCGACGATTCGATTTCCGCCACATAGCTTGCCGTCGGGCCGTCCGGATCATTGCCCCGCTTGACGTGCCGGCGCACGGCGTAGCCGTCCATCGCGTAGAAGTTAATGTCGTCGGGGCGCACGTCGCCGGCCCAGCGTTCGACGAAGAGTTCGCGGTTCCGCTGAATGTTCTTCGAGCGTCCGGGAGTCTTGCTTTCGAGATGAAAAACCACCGATCCGGGCGTGTAGAGCATGCGCTTGCCCAGCCTCTTGCGCATCCGGAAGCACAGGTCCAAATCCTCGCATCCGTTGACGTACAACGGGTCCAGCCCGCCCAGCGCGATGTAGTCCGAGGCGCGCAGGGCCACGCAGGCGGCGGTCAGCGCCTGAAACTCGCGGACATGGTTCACGCAGGGCGCGTCGCCGGGAAAGCCGCGGTAGATATGGTAGGGAATCATGCCCTTCGGCGGAAAGGCAAGGCCGGCGGCCTGCACGGTGCCGTCCTCATACAGCAGCTTGGAACCGGTCATTCCGATTTCGGGACGCACGGCGAGCGGTCCAATCAACGGATCAAGCCAGCCCACGGCCACCCGGGTGTCGTTGTTGAGCAGGACCACATATTCGCCGGTCGATGCGGCCACGCCCAAATTGTTGCCCAGCGAGAACATGTAGTTCTCAAAGTTCCGCACCACGCGCACGCGGCCGGACTTGGCCGCCAGTTTGGCAAGCGCCGAGGCAGTCTTGGAATCGCTGCCGTTGTCCACGAGCACGATTTCGTAATCCGGATACAGTGTGTTTTTCAGGATTGATTTGACGCAGTCCCGCGTGAGGGCCGGCAGGTTGTACACGGGAATGACAATCGACACGCGGCCAGCCGGACGGGCGGGAGCCTCTTTGGCAAGCCGGGGCCAGTCGATCAGGTGCTTGTTGAGCACCTTGAACTTGAAAGCGCCCGGCTCTTCCAGGGTGATCTGGTTCAGCCGTTCGCGGCGGTAGTAGTCGCACAGCACGACCGGCACCTCGACGGGGCGGTGCCGGGCGACATAGCGCAGAATCAAATCCCAGTCAACCCAGCGGCGGAGCTGCCGGTCAAACCCGCCCAGTTCCTCGAACAGCTCCCGGCGATGCGCGAAAATATTGATGTCGATATAATTGTTTTGGAGCAGCGCGTCCAGGCCGAAGCGCCGGGCCCGCCAGCTTAGTGAACCGCCGTCGTCCTCGTTGATGATTCGCATGGCGGCATAGGCGCACCGCGTGCCCGTATCGCGCAGGGCATGCACCATGAAGAGCAGATAGTCGGGGTGCCAGCGGTTGTCCGAGTCCAGGTAGGCAATGATACTGCCGCGCGCCGCCCGCAGGCCGGTGTCGCGCGCGGCCGACACGCCCTCGTGGGGAATGCGCAGGCACCGGATATTCTCCCGTCCGGCGTGCGCCGCCTCGACGGCCTTCATGGTGCCGTCCGTGCTGCCGTCGTCCACCACGATCAGTTCCCAGTTGGTGTAGGACTGGCCCAGCACGCTTTCGACGGCCCTGCCGATGGTGGAGGCGCGGTTCCACGCGGGCATGATGATGCTGACGAGTTCGTCGGCGGGACGCGCCGTCAATTCCCCGTGCAACCGCGCCATGGTGGTCTCTTTGAGCAGCACCATGTCATGACCGTTGGATGCCGTTCGCGGTTCGGTCAGGAGGACCTTGTGGGGGCGGGGATCGTCGCGAAAATCCGGACGGCTTGTGAAAACGCGGGGGCTGCCGCCCAAAAGGCTAGGCGTCTTTTTTTTTTGCGCCCTGCGGCCAAAGGCCCAGGCCGAGAAGACCGAGCAGTTTCAGGCCCGGCGCGCGCAACCGCAACAGGCGCCGCACCGCCGGATGGTTCTTGAAATTCTCCACGTCGCGGCGAAGCTGGTTCTGCCGGTCCAGCAAGTCCTCATAGGCCCTGCTGTCATGGGCGCTTTCCAGTGCCGCGGAAGACAACGCGGCCTTTTCCGCCGAGAGTTCCTGCGCCTTCAACAGGTCTGCGATCCGCGCCTCCAGCAATTGAATCCGCTGCGCCTTGACCTGCTGGTCCATGCGGATTTCCCGAAGCAGCGACTGGATGAATTGCAAATGGCCGTCGCACATGAACATGCCGAATTTCGGGGTCATGGCGGCGCTTTCGTCGTCGGAACAGGCCGCAATCCAGTATTTGGGCAGGCTCTGGGTGGCCGAACGCCATTCCCGCAATATCCGCCCCTCTTCGGGGTCAAATCCCATTTCGGAAATGATCCGAATGGACTGGCCCGCAATATTGACATGCTTGAAAAGACTTTCCAGGCAGGTGCGAAAATCCGTCTTGGTATATTCGATCACATGGAAACGGTTCACTGAACCCGTGTCGAAGGAATAATTGATGTCCGGCGTCGATACCAGCAGCAGTCCGTCCGGCTTGAGCAGTTCCTTGACCGCCCGCAACAGACGCAACGGTTCCTGGACGTGTTCGATGACTTCAAAACAGGTGACCGCATCGAAAGGCGCGCCGCAGGCGGCCCGGACCCGGCTGACAAAGTCATCGGCGCACACGTCGCCCTGTATAAACTGGGTATTGGAACGGGCGAATGCATTTTCGGCGTACCGGACGGCCTCGTCGGAAAGGTCCACTCCCACCACAAAAGCGGCACTGGCGGCCAGCATGCTGCTGCCAAATCCCGCCCCTGAACCGACATCAAGCACCCGCAGTCCCGCCACGCGTTCGGCGGCCATGCCGTAACGGGAGCGGTGCTCCAGTTCGGTCAGTTCATGGCCTTTACGGCCCGGTATGCAGCGTTCGCCGGTGTATTCCATTCGCGGTGCGTCTCTTTCGCAGTGCCAAACGCCGGTATGCCCGGCAAAAGGGATTATAGCCGCTGGCCTATGGCGGGTTCACCTGTTTTCTTTCGGGTCCCGCGCCCGATCACCGGCATGTCCGTTCCGGCCCGTCACCCGCCCCCTGCTGCTGTCCTGGACCCGGAAACGGCGGCCGAATTTGGGACGACAGCCCCGATTCAATGGACACTATAAACGCTACGGACGCAACCGGCAAGGATGCGGGCCGCTGCCGGGTTTGGCCGTTTATCCCCCATCCATAATATCCATAGAATCCGGGGCTTGAAAACATATCCCTGGTCCAACTGCCGCTCCCGGTATATCAAAGTGTTTAGAGATAAGGGGACCAGTTTATACTGATATACCTCTTATGACGGGCATCGGTAGTATGCCTTCCGGGAGGCGCA
>CAZOMH010000123.1:0-9647 GCA_964580415.1 uncultured Nitrospirales bacterium | reverse complement strand
CGCGCTGCCCTACTTCACCGGCGACGCTCCGGAGTTGATCGAGCAGTACGCGGCGGCCTTTGAAAAGGTCTGGGCGCACCGGGGCGAATTGGGCTAGGTACAATCCCCGGTGGCGCTCTTTCTTTCAGCGCTTCGTTTCGCGGGTGGCGGCTGACGCGGGCCTCACTGCCCGGGCTGATGAGTGACGCGCGTCCAGCGCTCAGGCAGGCGGAATGTATGGGTTTGAGATCACAAATTGTGGTCTCAAACACGCGTGACGGCCGGGGGCAAACGCCGTAAGCGGTCACGAAACTGGACTGCGCAGAACGCCTCGGTCAACGCTGTTTCTTGCCGTGTGTTCGGGTCCCGGAGGGAAAGTGCCGGGCAATCCAGTTCGTTGGTGACATCTTTCCCATAAAAGCATCCCCGGGTAAGCGGAGGACCGGAGCCCACTTGACCCTGCGCGCACACCCGCCTAAGATGGTGGCCATCGCTTTGTTGGCAGTCTGAGCGCGGCAAGCTATTTCCTTACAAGGAGTCTATTCGATGCAGCAAAAGAAAGACGTATCCGTGCATCCTCCAACCCGCCGTAGTTTCTTATTGTCCGCCGGGGCGTTCGCCGCCGGCTTGAGTGTGGCGTACAGTGCAGGCGCGGAGCCCCTGCCGGAGCAGGGTTCGGCGCTGGCGGTGCGGATTACCAGCTATGGGAAGTTTCAGGACGCCGCTTGGGAGCATCTGCCCGGCATCGGCGTGCATCACCTGTTTCTGCCGGTGCCGAAGCCGGAAGATGTGGACGCGCTGATGCAAAAGCTGGAGAAGCACGGGCTCAGGGCGCTGGTCGTGCGCGGCGACACGGACTGGTCCAGGGACGACTGCGTGGACAGGCTTGCGGGACAGTTGGCCATTCTTGAAAAGATGGGCGTGCGCTATATGTTCCTGTCGGTCAAGTGCAACGGCGCGCCAAAGGAGGCCGTGTATGAACGGCTGCGCAGGGCGGGCGACGCGGCCCAAGAACACAACGTCACACTCACCTTCGAGACGCACCCGGAACTGGGCACCAACGGCGACGTGCAGTTGGAGACCATGGACGCGGTGAACCACCCGAATGTCCGCATCAACTTCGACACGGGAAACATCAGTTACTACAACAAGGGCGGCGATGCCGTTGCGGAACTGAAGAAGGTGGTAAAGCTGGTGGGGACCATGGAGTTGAAAGACCACAACCTGGAACCGGAATCATGGACCTTCCCCGTGCTGGGCAGGGGCAAGGTGGATTTTCCGGCAATTCTGGAACTGCTCCGCAAGAACCAGTTCACCGGCCCGATCACCATCGAGTTCGAGGGCACCAAGGGCGTGGAACTGGACGAGGCCGGGACCAAACAGTCCATCGCCGATTCGGTGGCCCACCTCAAATCGCTGGCAGTGTTCCAATAGCCCCCCGCCGAAAGGATAGAATCCGCACATGGAAGCCCTGAAAAGTCCCCTGCACACGCCCGACTACCTGATGCTGGGCGGTTATTTCGTGCTTATGCTGGCCATCGGCCTCTATTTCTACCGGCACATGCGCGTCATGAAGGACTATTTCCGCGGGGGCAACACCATTCCCTGGTGGCTGAGCGGCGTCTCCTTCTACATGACCAGCTTCAGCGTGGCCGCGTTTGTGTTTTACCCGTCGCTGTGCTACCGCTACGGCTGGGTGGGCGTCACGCTGCTCTGGGTGGCGATCCCGGCCACCATCTTCAGCACGGTCTTCTTCGCGCGCCGCTGGCGGCGCACCCGCATTGACAGCCCCGTCGAATATCTGGAGACCCGCTACAGTCCGCTGCTGCGCCAGTTGTTCGCATGGCAGGGCGTGCCCGTGAAGATCGTCGATGACGGCATCAAGCTCTTCGCCACCGGCACTTTCGTCTCCGTATGCACCGGCATCAACATCTACTACAGCATCCTGGGCGCGGGCGGCATCATGCTTGTCTACACCTTCATGGGCGGCCTGTGGGCCGTCACCGTCACCGACTTCATCCAGTTCATCGTGCTCACGGCGGCCATGCTCGTCATCCTGCCGCTGTCAATCGCGCGGGGCGGCGGGCTGGCGGAAATAATCGCCAAGGCCCCCGACGGATTCTTTCATATGACCTCGCCCGAGTTTGGCTGGACTTACGTGATCCCGCTGGTCCTGCTCTACGCGCTGGCCTGGAGCAGCATCAACTGGTCGCTCATTCAGAAATTCTACTGCGTGCCGACCGAGAAGGACGCGGTCAAAACCGGATGGCTCGTGGTGGCGTTGTATATCGTCGGCCCGCCGCTGATGTTCTTCCCCGCCATCGCGGCCACCCGCTTCATCCCCGAACTGGCCGACGCGGGCAAGATTTACCCCATGCTCTGCACGCAGCTTTTGTCGGGCGGCATGCTCGGCCTGGCCGTGGCGGCCATGTTCGCCGCCACCATGTCCACGCTCAGCGGCGACTACAACGTGTGCGCCAGCGTGCTCACCAACGACGTGTACAAGCGGCTCATCCGTCCGCACGCCTCGGAGCGCGAACTGGTGCAGATTGGCCGCCTCATGACGCTGCTGATCGGCGTCATCGGCCTGGGTACGGCGATGCTCATGGCCCGCGGCAAGGCGGAAAACCTGTTCCGCTACATGGTCACCCTGTTTGGCGTGGCCACGGCCCCCGCCGCCGTGCCCATGCTGCTCGGTCTTGTCTCCCGGCGCTACAACAACGTCGGCGCGATCTGGGGCTTCCTGCTCGGCATCGGCACGGGCCTCGGCCTCTTCTTCCTCTCCCGCTACGGCGAGCCCGTCACTGTGCTGGGAATGACCTGGGTTCCCGCCAACGAGGAACTGGTCATCGCCGGACTGGCGCTGAAGATGGAAATCGTGCTCTTCCTGAGCACGGCGTTCGTCACCTACGTGACGATGGAACTGGCGCGTGCCTTCTTCCCCACCCCGCCGGAGGAACAGAGCCGGGCGGATGCTTTCCTCGCCCGGATGGACGCACCCATCGGCAGTCTCGCCGAGGATGATCACACGGGCCCGGCCAGCACCATGATGTCCCCCTTCCGCGTGGTCGGCATGTGCATCGTTGCCATTGGCCTCATGATGCTTGCCATGCTGCCCTGGATGACGATGTCGGCGGCGCTGGCAATCAACCTCGCCATCGGCACGCTGCTTCTCGTGGTGGGCGCCGCCCTGACATGGGGCGGACGCATCCGAAAAGCATAGGACACCCGCCCCCGGCGGGCGGTTCAAGAACGAATACCCGGCATCAACAGCGGCGGCGGACCCGGGTTTTCTCAGTCATCCCCGTCCTTTGCGTCTTCATCCATGTGGAACTTGTGCAGCAGCCGGTGCAGCAGCGGCATGAACAGGATGCCCGCCGCCGCCACAAAGACCAGCCCGGAAAACAGCGCATAACCTGCGGCAAAGAGTTTCCCGAAATCCGTCTGAAGCGCACCCACCGGACCCATTCCGCCAAGAATCATCGCAGCATTCAGAATCGCGTCAACCCAGCCAAATCCCTCGATCCAGTGGTAACCCGCCACACCGATAAACAGGGCGGCCGCGACAACACCGAAACACACCAGCGCGTGCCACAGCATGCGCAGCAGGAAATCTCCGCGGGACAGAAGCGGTTCTTCGTGGTGTTCGTACATGTAACGCCTCCTTCGCAACGGTTAAAGCTCCTCTTGCCGACGGCCCTGCGCGATCTTTTGCTGGAGACGGCCCCCCGCAAGCCGGCCCACCCTGGAATTTGGCGTCCGCCGCACGATTTGACGCCACAAATCCGCCGCCTCGCCCGGCATGTTCATCCGCTCCTCCATTTGAACTGAAAGCAGCCACGCGGCCTCGGACCAGACCGCCGTGTCGGCGCGGAAATGCCGCAACGCCTCCCGGTAGAGGTCCACCGCAAACTCATGGCGCCCCTCGCCCGCCAGCATCCGGGCACCCGACAGGAGCGGATCGGGGTCCTTCGGCTGCGCGTGAAACTCCTCCAGAAACGCCCGCCTGGCCCCCTCATAATGCCCCTGGAGAATCAGCGTCCGTCCGCGCCCGTGGGAACCCCGGGCGGGCGTCTTGATGCTTGATGCAAACAGCCCGTCCACAATGTGCCTGGCCGAAAAGCCGCCCACCAGTTGGGAATAAATGTACATCGCGGGCAACCACACCACCACCCATCCGCAAACGGCGAACATGGGATTGGAGGAGCCGGTGGCAAATGCGGCAAAGGAAACAACCCCGCCAGCAAGGACCAACGCCGAATACAGCGCCAGCACGGGCAGCGGCGTGTGATCAGAATACTTCTTCATGAGCAGGGAACCCACCCAGCCCACGAATATGCTCGTGCCCGCCAATATGCCGAACGCAAGCATTCACCCATTCTCCAAAGCGTTTACTCCAACAGGCCGTGTCCCGGCCATAAGTTGACAAATGCCCGTGCGGGGCAGACATTCCTGTTTGCCGTCTTTGCCGTTCTGCCTCTGTCCCGGCTTCCGGGTCGTCCCATTTTGGATTCTCCCGGCTATTTCTTTCCGATGCAGTAGAGATGTCCGGAGGTGCGCAGGAAAAGCTGGTTGTTCGAGACGGCAAAGGAGGACAGTGTTTTGTCCGTGTCCAGTTTGTTCGTGGCCAGCACCTTGAATTCCGGTCCCGCCGACACCACGTAGGTCACCGCCTCCTCGTTGGTGAAGTAGATGCGTCCGGCCGCCAGCAGCGGCGAGGCGCTTACGATGCCCTCGCCCGCGCGTGTCGGTCCCCAGAGCGGCTCCCCCGTTTTGATGTCCACGCAGGTGACGCGGGTGCCGTCATCCACCATGTAGAGGTATTTTCCGTCGCAGATCGGCGTGGGCACGTCGGGCGCGCCGGCCTTGTCCCACTTCCACGCCGTGTGCGTTTCGGTCACGTCGCCTTCGCCGTCGGCGCGAACCGCAATCAGCGGTTTCACCCGGGATGCCGCAAACGCCATGCCGCCGCCGACCGCCACGGTGGGAATGATCCGGTTGTACTGGCCGTGCTTCGGATTAAGACCCCAGGCGCGCCAAATCTCCCGGCCCGTGTCCGCATCGTGTCCGGTCACGCAGTCGCCTCCGGACAGAATAATCTGCGTCTTGCCGTTCACTTGCAGGAAGGTCGGCGTGTTGTAGGCATCCGGCCCCTCAAGCTCGGCCGTGGTGGGCCGCTCCACCCGCCAGCGCACCTCGCCGGTAAGGCCGTCAAACGCCGCCATGTAGCAGGGATCATCCGTGAAGAATCCGTGCTGCACCTCAATAATCACATTGCCGCCGTACAGCGCCGGCGACGACGCATAGCCGAACTGCATGCCGAACTTCCCGTACAGCGCCTGGATGTCCTTCTTCCACAGTTCGCGGCCGTCCATGTCCATCGCGGTCAGGATGCCCGACCCGGTAATCGCCCACAGATGCGCCCCGTCAGTCACCGGTGTCGGCGACGTGCTGTTCTGCTTGTTGCCGAGTTTGTTGCCCTCGGCCAACTCATGCTCCCAGAGAATCTTTCCGTCCGCCTTGGCGATGCACAGCAGCAGCAGCTTCGGCCCGCCGGTATCCTGTTCCTCTTTCGAGTCCCCCGGCTTGGACGGCGACATGAGATACACCTTGTCGCCCCAGACGATGGGCGAACCGCCGCTCCACGACGGCAGGGTGGTTTTCCAGACAATGTTCTCCGTCTCGCTCCATGTCACGGGCGGGTCCGCCGTCGCCGCGATGTCATTTTGATCCGGGCCGCGCCACTGCGGCCAGTTCTCCTGCGCCGACGCGGTCACCGCCAGCACCGCCACCATTCCCGCCACCAGCACCCCAAAAGCTTTCCTGACCATCACACACTCCTGTTCGCGGCGTGCCCGCGTTGAAAACCCCGGACCAAATCGGAGCGATTATACAGATTGCCGACGGTGCGGCGCGTGCCCGGCGGCTATTTCAGCGACATCAAAAATCCCGTGTATCCATAGGTCCTGCGAAACGTGTCCATATCTGTTGTTTTATGGCCGGTCATGGGGTCCACATACTCCAGCGCCCTGCCGTCGCACCCCAGCAGCGCAAGGAAATGACCCGCCACCCCACCGCCCAGTTTCACACCGATAATGCCTCGCTTCCCCTTCAACCCCTCCAGCGCAACCTGTTCGAACCCGGCCTCCAGGCCTTTTTCCCGGGCATACCGGGCCAGATACCACACTTCTGTGCCGCTGGCGGTGGTCATGCTCTTGCAGGCGACATCGCGTTCCGATTCCTTCTTTCCGGCAAGACTCAGAAAGGTTGCCAGACAGGCCGGACCGCAGGTGTGGCCTGTGCTTTGCAGACAGTATGGGCCGTCCCAGCGTTCCTGAAGGGGCTTCGTATCGAGGGGTGCGAAAACGTTTTTCACATAGGGCAGCATGGACACCACCGCCATGGCCGGAACCAGCACGGCCACGGCCAGCCGCATGTTGCGCCGGTGCATTTCCCGTGTCACCACGCCGGTGCCCAGTCCGAGCAGTCCGCTGGACAGTTCGATGCACGGAACGGAGCGCAGGCTGTAATAGAGCGGGGCATTGTCCACAAGATGAAGGTAGTAGAGACCAACCATTCCTGTGGGCAGACAGGACAGTGCCAGCAACTCGAAGCGCTGCTTTGCGGCAAGTGCGGGCAGCAACACCCCGACAAGGAAAGAGCAGAGATATATTCCCAGGAGGATAGTGGGCAGAACATCCATCACATGCGTCCCATTCGTCTCATCTGTCCCATGCTCCCGCACCAAAAACCCGGCGCAGCCCTTTGGCGACATGTGCAAATTATGTGTTTTCAGTCACTTAAGAATATCGCGCCAAGGCTTGCAACAACAAACCCTGGCACGTTTTACCGCCGTCTGACCAGTCCCTGTCAACCCGCATGAGTCTCGCCAGAGTGTATCAAAAGACATACAGAGGCGCAACACGGCGGGACTTTCCCCCCAAGCGTTGAAGACCGCACTGTATGCGGTCGTTCACGGCAGTCTCCCATGGTTCGAACAAAGTGACTTGGGCAGAACTTGGGAGGCCTTCGGTAAAGAATCGCATTGACACGCCGGGGAATTGGCGTTACCATCATTTGCGAAGGATAGGTGACCAGCGCTGTTCGTTCGGCTTGTGCAGGTACGCCTGTAATCGCTGAAGCATCGGTGCTGTGTCCGGTCTATTGTGATTGGGCGGGCATGAGGTGGTTCGGAAACAGGAAGGGTTCATAGACATGAAAAAGGCACTTGTCGGTTTGTTGGCACTGGCATGTCTCGTTTGCGGACCGGCATTCGCCGGTGACGTTCCGCATGTTCCGGTGACAAGCTGCGCGAACGGCTCAAGTCCGCTGATGATACCGTATGGCGCTAATGCCACGGCGACCGTGGCCGGATCCATCCCGATTTTCGCACTGACGCCCAATCTGGACAACCCGGTGACGAGTTGGCCCACCCCGGGCAACTGGGACTTCTGCGCCGCCTTTGACACCACGGCGTGCTCGCTCGGCGCGTTGGCAGGCTTTTCTACGGACATCCTCACCTATCAGGCACTCTTCTTCTGCAGCACCGACATCAACGGTCCAATCAACACCAGTGGGAGCGGTCTGCCGGTCACGGGCAACGGCATTCCCGACGGCGACTTCGAACTGGGCTTATTGGCCGCAATCATGAACCGCACGTCGTACCCCCACTGCGCCGAGATTACCGCCGCCTACAAGGCGAATTTTGACTTCTTCCGGGTGCTCGTCACCACGGCCCTGGCCAATGTCCCGATCAAGGGTGATCTCCGTCCGCTTGTGCCCTCGCTCGCTCCCTATCTGGCCAACGGCCTGACCACCATCCTTGCCGCCTATGCCACGGAAGGCGACCCGGAGACCGTGGCAGCCCTGGACGCACTCATCAACGAGTTGGGTACCATCGGCGTCACACCACCGTCGGGCGGCGTTGCCGGCAACACCACCGGCTTCCCGGCCATCCTCAGCCCCAGTGGCGACGCCGACGGTGACGGTTACAGCAACCGTGTTGAATACAATTACTTCAAGTCGCAGGGTGCTGCCGTGACGATCGCCGCCCAGCTTGACCCGGCCACTTCCAATTGTCCACCTACCGTCATACCGCTTGTCGTCCCTCTTGGCAGCACCAGCTTGTATGAGGAAGGTGCCACACTGGAGCTTTCTGCGTGGGCACCAAACGGCGTGGCTATTGCAGGCTATGAATGGTTCAAGGACGGCGTACCTCTCGGCATAACCACCCAAAAACTGGTTATTCCGGCGCTGGTCCTGACCGATGCCGGCACCTACGTTTGCAGAGCGACCACAGTAGATGATTGCCCCGGCATTATTGACTCACGACCGATTCACATCAGGGTGGTTCGACCCGGCACGCTGCCGGTCACGGGTGGTCTTGGCCTTGCCCTTCTCGCCGGTGCCTGCGCGCTCGGCGGCGTGGGCGGCATCCGCCGCCGCAGGTAAGTTCATCTGATGGGTGACCATGATGTAAAGAATCGCGTTGACACGCTGAAGGTTTGACGCTTTGTGCGGTTAAATGGGACATGCAACGGTTCGGAAACAGGAAGGGTTCATAACCATGAAGAAGGCACTTGTCGGTTTGTTGGCACTGGCATGTCTCGTTTGCGGACCGGCATTCGCCGGTGACGTTCCGCATGTTCCGGTGACAAGCTGCGCGAACGGCTCAAGTCCGCTGATGATACCGTATGGCGCTAATGCCACGGCGACCGTGGCCGGATCCATCCCGATTTTCGCACTGACGCCCAATCTGGACAACCCGGTGACGAGTTGGCCCACCCCGGGCAACTGGGACTTCTGCGCCGCCTTTGACACCACGGCGTGCTCGCTCGGCGCGTTGGGGTCGTTCTCGACGGACATCCTCACCTATCAGGCGCTGTTCTTCTGCAACACCGACATCAACGGTCCGATTAACACCAGCGGCAGCGGCCTGCCGGTCACGGCCAACGGCATTCCCGACGGTGACTTCGAACTGGGTCTGTTGGCCGCAATCATGAACCGCACGTCGTACCCCCACTGCGCCGAGATTACAGCCGCCTACAAGGCAAATTTTGACTTCTTCCGGGTGCTCGTCACCACGGCCCTGGCCAATGTTCCAGTCAAAGCTGACCTGCGCCCGCTCGTGCCCTCGCTGGCCCCCTATCTGGCCAACGGCCTGACCACCATCCTTGCCGCCTACGCCACGGAAGGCGACCCGGACACCGTCGCCGCCCTGGACGCACTCATCAATGAACTGGGTGCCATCGGCGTCACGCCGCCGTCGGGCGGCGTTGCCGGAAACACCACCGGTTTCCCGGCCATCCTCAGCCCCAGCGGCGATGCCAACGACGACGGTTACAGCAACCGTGTTGTGTACAATTACTATAAGTCGCAGGGTGCGGCCAAGGTAATCGCAGTCCAGCTTGGCGACGTCGGCCTTGTGACGCCGCCGATCATCCCTCCGAAGGTTCTCATCGCGGGTGCCGACACTGGCACCTTCGTGGAAAGCGCCAACATTACGCTTACCGCCGTCGTGTTGGACTGCCAGGCAACCGACTATCAGTGGTCCAAGAATGGCTCGCCGATCGCATCCGCAACCGCTTCGTCGTTGTCCTTTGCCAACGCGGCCATTGGGGATTCCGGCAAGTACTCCGTCCGCATCAACACTGCTGCGAAGGGTGACA
>CAZOMH010000122.1:0-9693 GCA_964580415.1 uncultured Nitrospirales bacterium | reverse complement strand
ATTGTGGCGGGCGCTTTCATTTGTGCCGAAGCCGCCGCATGGTCTGGCGAACGGCAGAAATTGACACCGTTCGCACTTCACGGTAACATGCTGTTCAGGGTGCCGGTTCTTTTGTCCGCCCCAAGGGCGTCTCTGACAAGGAGTATTAAAGATTCATGGAAACGCTGAAAGAAATATGGGCCTTCATGCGGGTGCGCAAGAAATTCTGGCTTGCGCCCATTCTCCTCTCCCTGATCCTGCTGGGCCTGCTCTTCGTGTTTGCGGGCAACGCGGGCGTCGTGTCGCCTTTTGTCTATGCCCTGTAGTGTTCCCGCATGGCATCGCCGCGACACCCCGGGCGGGGCGTTTGCCGCCGTTATCTTGCCGCGCAGGTGTGCTGTTTTGCGCACCCGTCCGATCCGTGAAATGAGAATGACATGAGCGACACTCCCCAGGATTCCCCCGGCGGCATTCGGTCGGCGCGCTGGCACTACTTCTGCCTGGCGGCCATTCTGTTTCTGGGCTTGGGGCTGCGTGCGTGGTACCAGAGCGAGGTGATCGGCGCGCCCGACTTCGCCGCCGTTCAGCAGGACCCCGAGGTGCAGGATTATTACGCCCGCGCACTGCTCAGCGGAGACTGGTCTGTGCGTCCCGGCGAAACCGATCCCCAGATGGCCACAACACCCTATTTCCGTCCGCCGGGATACGGTTATCTGCTCACCGCCATTTATTACTTTACCGGCGGCAGCTATCTTGCGCCGCGCCTGCTCAACACCTTGCTGGGCCTGGCGTCCATCGTGATGGTCTTTTTGCTTGGGCGGGTCATGTTCGGCGCGGCCGCCGGTCTCATTGCCGCATTCTGCATGAGCATCTATGGCATATTTGTCTATTGGGAGGGCGAACTGAACGATCCCGCCCTCTTTGTCTTCATTGTGCCGACGCTGATGTACGTGCTGCACCGTTGGTCCCGCCGTTTCAATCCCGCTTGGGCATTGCTGGCGGGTGTGCTTTTCGGCATATACGCATCCATGCGGCCCAATATTCTCGGTTTGGGACCCTTTGCCGCGCTGTGGATGCTCTGGGTGGCCCGGGGCCGGGGCGCAAAAATACGACTGCCGCTGTCCTGGACGGCATTGCTGGTGGCCACGGTTGCCATGGTGGTTCCCATCACGATTCGCAACTATGCGGCCTCCGGCGAGTTCGTGCCCATCGCCACGTACTTTGGCGAGAACCTGCTCATCGGCAACGACAAAGACTCCGACGGCATCACGCCATGGCTGCCCTATTTGCAGGAACTGGAAGGCACGGGCAACTGGTCCGCCCGTGACTATGTCAACGTGGTCCGGGGTGCCGGCAGGGAACTGGGCCGCGAGGACATCACGCACAGCGAGGTGTCCGCCTACTTTGCCGAGAAGGCCAATGCGTTCATCAAAGAACACCCGTGGCTCACCTTCCAGCGCGTTATGGAAAAGGCCGCGCTGCTTTGGCTTCCCCGTGAAATCACATGCAACAAGGTTGTCCACTACGAACTGCTCAACTCCCCGGTGCTGCGCCGGCTTCCGGGGTTTGCCCTTGCCGCCGCCCTGTTCTGGTTCGGCGTTTTCATGCTCCTTGCCGATGCGCTGCGCGGCCGCCTGCCCAGGATGCGTTCGGATGGCGCCGGCACAGGCCGCATGGCGGTCATGGTGCTGTTCTTTATCGCCCTTTACCTCGGCTCTTTCCTGCTTTTCTTCGTGAACGGGCGCGCCCGTGTGCCCGTCATTCCGCTGCTGTTTCTCGTCGGCGGTTACGGTGCGGCCCGCCTCCTGCGGTGGTTGCGCGAAAAGCGCCCGGTTCGGGCGGGTGTCGGTGCGGCGGTCCTGCTGGCGTTGTTTGGGGTGTTTTCGGTGCAGTGGATACCCTACACACCCGACCTGGGACGCTGGCATTACCAGCGTGCCGATTCCTATTTGCGCACCGGCCGTTTGGACAAGGCCGTTGAAGAGGGCCGGGCCGTTATCGCCGTGAACGAGGGAGCCGCCTACATGCACCAGCGTCTGGGCAACGCCTTTGCGGACGCCGGCAAGATCGACGAGGCGGTGGAACAGTACGAGGCCGCGCTGCGCAAGGACCCCAAGTTCCAGGATGTGCTCTACCGGTTGGGTGGCGTGCTCGAAAAGAAGGGCGACATCGACGGCGCCGTGGCCCGTTTCGACCAGGCCATCGAGCTGAACCCCTATGACGCGCGCGCACACAATGCGCTCGGCGAAATGCTGCTGCGCCGCAAGCGTCCCGCCGAGGCGCTGCCCCATTTCGAGGAAGCGCTGCGCGTTGCCCCCGACTATGGCGACGTCCTTTCAAACATCAGTCTTGCCATGAAGGCCCTGGACAGGCGCGACGAGATTATCGGGCGTTTTCAGAAAATGCTCGCACAGAACCCGGAACAGAAATACGTGCAGTATATTCTGGGCCGCGACCTTGTGGAGGCGGGCAAATCCGCCGAAGGTATGGCGCATCTGGCCGAGGCGGTGCGCATTGATCCCAATCTCGACGGTGCACGGTATGAATGGGCCGCGGAACTGTCCCGGATCGGACGCAACGACGAGGCCATCCGCCAGTACCGGGAGGCGCTCCGGCTCAACAGTGAATTGAAGTATGTCCACACGGCGCTTGGCCGGGAACTGTCCAGGAAGGGCGAAGCGCAGGAGGCGATGCGCCATTTCGCCGAGGCGGTGCGCATTGATCCGGCGTTCCAGGACGCCCGTTATCTATGGGCGAAAGAACTGGCCAGGCTCGGCCGTCTTGAAGAGGCCGTGCATCAATACGAGGAGGCCATACGGCTCAATCCGGATGACGCGCGCGCACACAACGAGATGGGCGCATTTTGGGCCGATCAGGGCAACTACGACGAGGCCATGAAGCACTATGAAGAGGCGTTGCGCGTAAAACCCGGGTTCGCCTATGCGCTCGACCGGCTCGGACGCCTCCTTGCCGTGATGGGGCGCCGCGATGAGGCCATCCGGCGTTATGAGGAGGCTGTCGCCGCCGACCCGAAGAATCAGGACGTCTACTACCTGCTCGGCCGCGAACTGGCCGCCGCCGACCGCAAGGACGAGGCGAAGAAGCGGTTTGAACAGGCGCTGGAACTGAACGCGGGCGATGCGCGGGCCCAGAACGAACTGGGTGAACTCCTGGCGGAGGAGGGTGACAACGAGGGGGCCATGCGCCACTACGAGGCCGCACTGCGCGCCGCCCCCCAGTTTGGCTACGTGCTTTACAAGATGGGCAAACTGCTCGCCGCCGGGGGCAAACAGGCCGAGGCTGAGAAGCGCTACCAGGAGGCGCTCAACATCGATCCCGACAACCAGGACCTGCACTACCTCATGGGCCGCGAGCTGGTGGCGCAGGGCCGGGACGCCGAGGCGCGCTCTTTCTTTGAACAGGCTTTGCGCATGAATCCCGGGGATGCCCGGTCACACAACGACCTGGGTCTGCTCCTCGCCAACGAGGACCCCAAGGCCGCCGAAGAGCACTACCGCAAGGCCGTTGAAATCGCGCCCAACTTCACATTGGCCCTCAACAACTGGGGCAATCTGCTGGTGAAGCAGGGGCAGGCTGAAGAGGCGGAGGCGAAGTATCGGGAGGCGCTGCGAATCCGGTCCGCCGATGAATATGCCTATTATAATCTGGCCCGTTTGGCCGAGGCCCGGGGAAAGAATGACGCCGCCGTGGAACTGTACGCAAAGGCCATGGAGAACAGTCCCAAGAATTCCAACATTCCCAACAACCTCGCGCTGCTGCTGTCCAAAATGGGCCGTATTGACGAGGCCGTCGCCATGTACCGGAATGCGCTCGGGGTGGACCCGAAGAACCCGCTGGCACACAACAATCTTGGCCACGAGATGCAGGAAAAGGGTCAATCCGAAGAGGCGCTCAAGCATTATCAGGAGGCATTGGAACTGAAACCCGCCTTTCTGCTGGCGCTGAACAATCTTGACGCCGTTTGCGAAGCCCTCGGCAGGCCGGACGAGGCCCTGGCATGGTACGACAAAGCGCTCCAGGCCAGGCCGGACGACGGCGACGTGCATAACAGTCTTGGCTATCATTATTTCCGCCACGGCAACCTGGACAAGGCGCAGGAGCATTTCGAAGCGGCGCTTCGCGCCATTCCCGAGTTTCCACTGGCCGAAAACAACCTGGGCAATGTCTTGTTTGCCCGCGGAGACTATGAGACCGCGCTCGGTCACTATCGCAGAGCGCTGGAGATTCACGCCGCCGACCCCTTTGCGGATTTGAACATTGCCCGGGCCTTGGTCGCCCTGAAACGGACCGATGAAGTCCCGCCCCATATGGAGGCTGCGGCCGCCAAGAATCCCGGAAACGCCGATGTCCGCGTGGAACTTGGAAATCTGGATACCGCCATCGGCAGCGTGCAGACCGCCGTCGGGTGGTATGAGCAGGCACTGCAATGCGACCCGAAGAACACGTTGGCCCGGTTTAACCTGGGCACCGTTCTCGTGGCCGGCGGGCAGCGGGAGCGTGGACTGCATGTGTTGGAGGCGCTGGAAAAACAAACGCCCGATTTGCCCGGACTTCAGGATATGCTCAAGAAGGCAAGGCAACAATAACGCGGAGCGTTATTCGCGGACAACACTTCTTTGGACGCGAAGTTCGGGCCTGCCGGTGCCGTGGCGGCCGCGGAGGGGTCCCGCTTCGGCGGCGTCGCGGCCAATCATCCATGTCCGGATGGTTCAAGCCAAGCTGCGGGTTCCGTCACTTGTGCGCGGCAAGGAGTGCCTCAATGCGCGCCGCGATCAGGGCTGCTGCCGGCTCCAGCGCCCCCGCGCCGTCAACCACCAAGTCTGCACACCGGCGCAGCGGCGCGACAAAGCGCGCATGCATGGGGCGCACGGTGGCCTCAAACTGGGCGGCGATCTGGGGTTCCGTGCGGCCGCGCTCCCGCGTGTCGCGCGCGACACGCCTGGACAGGCGCAGTGAATCCGATGCGTCCACAAACACCCGCAGCGAAAACAGCCCGGCCAGTTCGGGCATGCCTATGACATGCAGGCCCTCCACAATGACCACCGGCGCGGGGTCGATGCGCAGGGATTCCGCGTCGCGCGTGTGCAGGGCAAAGTCATACTGCGGGGCATGAATCATCGCGCCCCTCGCAAGAACGGCCAGTTGCGCTGCCAGGAGGGGAGACTCGATTGCGTCTGGCGCGTCAAAATTGACGCATGCCCGCGCCTCCGGAGGAACGGCGGCAAGGTCCCGGTAGTACCAGTCCTGCGAAACAGTGACACATACCCGGCCAAAGCGCTGCGCCAAGATTCGCGCCAGCGTCGTCTTGCCCGAGCAAGTACCCCCGGATATGCCCACCACACAACAGGTCATGGCGTTGCTCCAATAGGCTCCAACTTTCCCAAACCGTACCATACTCTCCCTGTCCGCCGCATTCGCCTTCGGTGGAGGGTATCGCCAGCGTCATCGTATTCTCCAATTTCGCATAATTATCCTTCCGTTTCGGCGATCTCATTGACAAGTATGGCATGGGACAATATAATACTCAGCAGGTATGGATTAATTTATGCGATTGTCCAAGAAGTGCGATTACGCGTTGCGCGCGCTCATCAGTCTGGCCCGCTGGTCAAAGATGCGCCCGGTTCCCATCCGGGCGCTGGCGCAGCTTAATGACGTTCCCCAGGGGTTTATGCAGCAGATCATGCTGGACCTCAAGGAGCAGGGTTGGGTGAGCAGTGTGGCCGGCCGCGACGGAGGGTACCAACTGGCCCAAGCGCCGGAGTCGCTCACCATGGGCCAGATCATTCGCCATTTTGACGGAGTGTTGGCCGCTGTGGGCTGTGTGTCCACTGCAAATTATGAACCGTGCAGCCAGGAGTCGGCCTGCGTGTTTCGCCGGGTCCTGCTGGATGTGCGCAATGTTACGGCGCAACTGCTCGACCAGACCACGCTCGCGGCGCTGGCGTCGGGGAGGGTGTCCGCCGCCGGCAACGCCAGTCCCGCCGAATTCATAGGAGGAGCCGGAATATGAGACTGGCCGTCCGCGTATCACTGTATTCAGCCGTGCTGTCCGTACTGCTTGGCTTTTCGGGGTGCGGCGGTTCGGGGGGCGGTACTGTGGTGGAACTGCTCAACGTTTCCTATGATCCGACCCGTGAACTGTACCAGGATTTCAACGAGGCTTTTGCCAAGCACTACAAAGAGCAGGCCGGAAAGGACGTTATGGTACGTCAGTCGCACGGCGGGTCCGGCAAACAGGCGCGCGCGGTTATCGACGGGCTTGAGGCGGACGTGGTTACGCTGGCCCTGGCCTATGACATCGACGCCATCGCCGAAAAGAGCAAACTCGTCGCGCCGGACTGGCGGACGCGCCTGCCCCACAACAGCGCCCCCTACACCTCAACCATCGTCTTTCTGGTGCGCAAGGGCAATCCCAAGAACATTCATGACTGGCCCGATCTGGTCCGGCCGGGCATAGAGGTAATTACGCCCAACCCGAAGACTTCGGGCGGCGCGCGGTGGAACTATCTGGCCGCGTGGGGCTGGGTGCTGAAGAAGGAACTGGGCGACTTTTCAAAACTCAGGGACCCGGCGCAGGCGGAGGCGGTCAGACAGGCGGAGACCAAGGCCAGGGACTTTGTCGCGTCTTTGTACGGCAACGTGCCGGTGCTCGATTCGGGGGCCCGGGCCTCCACGACGACCTTTACCCAGCGGGGCATCGGCGACGTGCTGCTGGCGTGGGAGAATGAGGCTTTTCTCTGCCTGAATGAGCGGGGGGGCGATCTCTTAGAAATGGTGGTGCCGTCGGCAACCATTTTGGCCGAGCCGCCGGTGGCGCTGGTGGACGGCGTGGTTGACCGGCGCGGTACGCGCGCGGTTGCCCAGGCCTATCTCGAATACCTGTACTCGCCGGAGGGGCAGCGCATTGCCGCGCGGCACTACTACCGCCCGGTGGAACCGGACAAGGCGGACCCGCAGGATGCGGCCCGCTTTCCGGCGGCGACACTGTTTACAATTGATGACGCCTTTGGCGGGTGGGGCACCGCCCAGAAAACTCACTTTGCCGACGGCGGCGTATTTGACCAAATTTACAAACCGGGAAAGTGACTTCAGCGGGGATGCGGCACAGTTTCAAGCAGCAGAGTGTGATACCGGGGTTTGGCATGACCCTGGGGTTCACCGTTTTCTACCTGAGTCTGCTGGTACTCATTCCCCTTTCGGCCCTCTTTCTCAAGACCGCCACGGTGGGGTGGGGTTCCTTCTGGGACACCGTTACCGATCCGCGGGTGGTTGCCTCGTACAAGCTGACCTTTGGCGCATCCCTGGCGGGGGCGCTGATCAACGCCGTGTTCGGCTTTATAGTTGCCTGGACACTGGTGCGGTACTCCTTCCCGGGCAAGCGGCTGATTGACGCAATGGTGGATTTGCCCTTTGCCCTGCCCACGGCGGTTTCGGGCATTGCACTGACGACCGTCTACTCGCGGAACGGCTGGGTGGGCCGTTTTCTGGAGCCGCTGGGCATTCATGCGGCGTTTACGCCGCTGGGCGTGGGTATTGCGCTCACCTTTATCGGCCTGCCCTTCGTGGTGCGCACGCTGCAGCCGGCCATTGAGGACCTTGACCCCGAGTACGAGGAGGCGGCGGCCAGCCTTGGCGCGGGCCGGGTGCAGGTGCTTTTCCGGGTCATTTTTCCGGCCCTGCTGCCGGCGATGCTTACGGGGTTTTCGCTTGCCTTTGCGCGCGCGCTCGGCGAGTACGGATCGGTGGTGTTTATCTCGGGCAACATGCCCATGCGCACCGAGATCACTCCGCTGCTGATCATCTCCAAGCTGGAGCAGTACGACTATGCCGGTGCCACGGCAATCGCGGTGGTGATGCTGGTCGCATCGTTCACCGTGCTGCTGGCTATCAACGCATTCCAGTGGCGCCATGTGCGCCGCATTCAGGGGAGGGGCTAACCCGTGCCCGGCACTCCCGGCAGAAAGTTGTCCTTCCCGCGTCCCCCGGAGGCCGTGCGTGATCCGGCATGGGTGCGCGTGCTGTTTGTCACGATCACCCTGCTGTTCCTGGGACTTTTTTTACTGCTGCCGCTGGTGTCCGTTTTCTACGAGGCGCTGCGCGGCGGGGTGCGCCTGTACCTGGCCAGCCTGATTGATCCGGACGCGCTTGTGGCCGTGCGGCTGACACTGCTGACGGCCGCGATAGCGGTGCCGTGCAACGTGGTGTTTGGCCTGGCCGCCGCGTGGGCGCTGGCCAAGTTCGACTTTCGCGGCAAGAGCGCGCTGATCACGCTTATAGACCTGCCTTTCGCCGTGTCGCCCGTGGTGTCGGGCCTCGTGTTCGTCCTGCTTTTCGGCGCGGGCGGGTGGTTTGGCCCATGGCTCACGGCGCATAATCTTCACATCATCTTCGCCGTTCCCGGTGTCGTGCTTGCGACCATGTTTGTGACGTTTCCTTTCGTCGCGCGCGAACTGATCCCGCTGATGCAGGAGCAGGGCAGCGAGGAGGAGCAGGCGGCGCTGGTGCTTGGGGCGAGCGGGTGGAAGACCTTCTGGAGGGTGACGCTGCCCAACATCAAGTGGGCGCTGCTGTACGGCGTTATTCTGTGCAACGCGCGCGCCATGGGCGAGTTCGGCGCGGTGTCGGTGGTGTCCGGGCACATCCGGGGCCGGACCAACACGATGCCGCTGCATGTCGAGATTCTGTACAACGAGTATAATTTCCAGGCGGCCTTTGCCGTGGCCTCGCTGCTCGCGCTGCTTGCGCTGGTGACGCTGGGGGCAAAGGCGGTTGTCGAGTGGCGCGCCCGCGCGGACATGCGGGACGCCGCTTCCCGGACAGTGGAGGAATGAGCCGGTGGGCATAGAAGTGCGGCATATTACCAAGACGTTTGGCGGGTTCGCGGCGCTGACGGATGTCAGCCTCGACGTGCCCGACGGCGAACTGGTTGCGCTGCTCGGCCCGTCGGGGTCGGGCAAGACAACGCTGCTGCGCATTATTGCCGGCCTTGAAGAGGCGGACCCCGCGGAAGAGGGCGGCATTTTCTTCAACGGCGAGAATGTGGCCCGCCGCGGCGTGGGCCAGCGCCAGGTGGGATTTGTGTTCCAGCACTATGCGCTGTTCCGCCACATGTCCGTCTTCGAGAACATCGCGTTTGGCCTGCGGGTGCGGCCCCGAAAAGTCCGTCCGGGTAAAGAGGCCATCAACGCCAAGGTGCATGAACTGCTGCGCCTGATCCAGCTTGACAACATGGGCAACCGCTTTCCCTCCCAATTGTCGGGCGGGCAACGCCAGCGTGTCGCGCTGGCGCGCGCGCTGGCCATCGAGCCGCGCGTGCTGCTGCTCGACGAGCCTTTCGGCGCTCTTGATGCGCGGGTGCGCCAGGATTTGCGCCAGTGGCTGCGCAAACTCCACGACGAAATTCACGTGACGAGCGTGTTTGTCACCCACGATCAGGAAGAGGCGCTGGAGGTGGCCGACCGTGTCGTGGTGATGAACGAGGGCAGCATTGAGCAGAACGGCACGCCGGAGGAGGTGTTCCACCATCCCGCGACCGAGTTTGTGATGCAGTTCCTGGGCCATGTGAACCTGTTCCGGGGCCGCGTCGAGGCCGACCGGGCCGTGTTCGGGCCCTGGGCGCTGCAGAATGCGGGCGAGATCGCGGACGGTCAGGAGGCGCGGATGTTTGTGCGGCCCTATGATCTGGACATCAAT
>CAZOMH010000121.1:0-9718 GCA_964580415.1 uncultured Nitrospirales bacterium | reverse complement strand
GCACGTACCCGTGGGATGCGCCTCCCGGAAGGCATACTACCCATGCCCGTCATAAGAGGTATATCAGTATAGACCGTCCCCCAAGAGACTCACACCCCCCTTGTCAGGGCTCGTAAAGCGGGTACAGTACGCCGCCGGTGGGCAGTTTGGGAAAGAAGTAGGTGGATTTTTGCGGCATCGGTTCGCTCGCCTCCGCGCAGGCGCAGATTTGTTCCGAGCGCGTGGGTTTGAGCACAAAAGCCATCAGTGCCGCGCCGCTGTCAACCGCCTCCAGCGCTGTCGAGAGACTCTTCTCGTAGCCGTATTCCGCCCCTTCGGGCATGCCCATGATCCGTTCGAAAATGCCGCGGTGCAGCAGCGCCACGTCCAATGCGCGCCACGCCGGACCGCGATCTCCGCCCAAAAGTTCCTCGCGCTTCCCGCGGAACCGCAGCATATACTGGCCGCGGCCATGGACTGCAAGGCCGAACACGCCGTCCTCCGGGTCGGCTTTAACCAGTGCATGCAGGTCGCCTTCCGTGGGCGTCACGTCAAACCACCGGCCCAGAGCGGCCATGAACGTGTCGAAGTCAAATCCTTCATAGGGTTTCACCACCCGGTGGGCGGCGTAGACCCGCAGTCCCTCGTCCTCGAAAGCGACGAACCCCATGAGGGCAAAGTCCCACGGCTGCGGCTCGGTCGGGTTGCCCAGCTTCGCGCGCATCTCGTCCCGGTAGGTGCAGGCCGTGCGGAAGCGGTGGTGCCCGTCGGCTATGTACAGCGTCTTGCCGGGAAAGAACGCGCACACTTCCGGATCGGCCGGGACACGCCAGAGTTCCTGCTGCACGCCGTCAAAGGTGCAGGCAACCAGGTCCGCCGGACGCTCCTCCATCTGGGCAAGGAACGCTGCCAGCCGCCGTTCCGGGTCCGAATAGAGCACAAACACCGCCCCCAGGCTCATCCGCGTGGCCGTGGTCAGCGCGTAACGGTCGGCCACCGGCTTGTCGAAGGTGCGTTCATGACCGAGAATGTGGCGTTCATTCGACTCGGGCAACCGCGTCGCCGCGAAGAAGGCGCGACGCGTGTGCGACTGTCCCTCCAGGTCGGTGAACTGCTGGCGAAGCAGATAAAACGAGGGTTCATCATCGCGGCAAAGCCCGCCCTTGGCCATCCAGTCCTGCAAGACCGCCGCAGCGTGATCATAGGGAGAACCGCCGTCCGGGCCGGGCTTGGGCAAAATCACATGAACCATGTTCCACGGGCTGCCGGCGGCCAATGCAGCCCGTTCGTCAGGCGTGATCACGTCATAAGGCGGTGTGATCACCTTGTCCAGCGAGCCCGTAACGGTGGGATTAAACCGAAATCCTCGAAACGCTTTTATTTCCAGCATGGGTGGTCGGTCCTTGTGGGTACGATGATTTGCAGCCTTGGAGAGTCTGCGCATTTTACCGGGGACAGGGGCGGGAGGTCAAAAGACGATACGGATTGACCTCATGGGTAGTCCGGCCCTTCCAGCGCCGGACTCATTGGGGGACAAGTCCGGACCTTCGGCAAACGCCCATTCCCTGAATCAACCCAGCGTCCACGGCCATGCCGAACCCCAAAAGGGCCAGTGCGCGGTTTTGCAGCGGTGGGCACCCTCCGGGGCCACCACCAGCACATCAATGTCGCTGTCGGCACGTGCCTCGCCGCGGGCATGCGAACCAAACAGAATGATGCGCTCCGGCCGGACCGCCGCGACTATCCGCGCCACCAAATCATCCGTCTGTTCCACGCCAAGTCCCACGGGATGTTCCTTTCTTGCCGCGGACAGAGTATAACACCGCCCTTGCGATGTCAATGGAATGAGCATCGCATTTCGCGAATCGCAGCGGGAACACCGGTGCCCAGTCAGGCAACGCGCCCCCTGGCAAGAAAGGGCAGAAAGGGACACTGATTACAGGGCCCGCTACCGCCAGTCCGTGTGTGGACGGAATTCGCCGTTGCCGTACGGGCTTTAATCCTACCTGGTCAGGGAAGCCTCTCCCATTTCACATCGTTCAGGAAACCATTTCATCAGGAATGTGTCCCAATATGGTGTATCTATGTCGGAGGATAGGTACTACCGCCCCTGCTCCGTTGTGAACGGAGCTCCCGCAAGGAACAAACGCAACGTGCTTCGCAGATAAGCCGATTCTCATAGACGGGTATGTCTGTCGTTACGCGAAATAGGGGAAGCGTCCCCCTATTTTCCCCCTATTTTCCCCCTGTTTTTCACCCTGTTTTTACGGTCATAGCGGTAGATCGTGGTGGCCGAGCCGCTGACACGCGAATAGAGCCGCCCATCGCCCCGATACTGCATGGTTTCGGGAGAATCGCCGCCGAAGTTTGAGGCATAGCTGTACTGCCTGCCGCAGTAGCAAAAGCGGGGACAGACCCGTCTTCGCTGTGTCCGCCGACGGCGGACAAGCTCCGCTTGGGTCAGTCCCCGTTTTTGCGGTCCCCGGGCGCGTGAGGGGTGCGCGGCCAAAACAGGGACACCCATCAGGTGGCCCTGTTTTATACCTGTTTTATACAGTTCGAAATTAGTGAAGGGCAAGAGCAAGAAGAAAAACTTCGCGCCAGTCGGCTATAGTGTTACCACATTCCTATGGGATGAGTGTGGTTTTCTTTTGAAGTAAACGGAAGAGAGTATGACAATGAAACGAACAACAAAGTGGATAACCGCTGGCCTGACGCTCGCGCTTTTTATGCTGCTCTCCCCTTGCGCAATCTGGGCGCAAGACCGCCAGCTCCTTGATAGAGTCGATGGAGAACGCTACGAATCGGAAGTGCCCGATACGCTCGATTTGGCCGAACGCGCCAAAGCGGCCCTTGCCCTGATGACGTCCGAAAGAACGTACCTCTGGGGCGACCTGAAAACCCTTCGCGGCAAATGGGCGGAAGCCATGCCCCTTTTGCGGCTCATGAGCGGCCATGAAAGTCACCTCGAACAGGACCGCAAAGTCCTTCAAGATATCCTGCACGACTGGTCCCAGGCGGACGCCATCGGTTGTTTGGGCGGACGCGAATTGCGGGGAATCAGCTATTATCAGCAAATCTGCCCGGATGCATCCATGGCCCGGCAGATGGCGGAACTGACGCGGTATTTCAGCGACAACGCCATTTACAAGGCCAACGCCGATTCCAACGTCGAATACGCTTTCTACCCCCTGACCTATCGAAAACACCTTCCCGTATTGAATTCTATTATTGCGGGCAATGACCCCTTCATCATAATCAAAGACAAACGATACCCCGACATGGAAGAACCGCCGGCCCTGATGGTCACCGAGCCTTATCATACGGACCCGGACCAGCGCGACGATACGGAACACGACGGCCATTGGCTCGATTCCCGTTTCGGTATTCCGATGTATTATTCCGCCGTCATGGAAGGTTTGTACAGCACTTACAAAAGCACCGGAGATTCCGGGGCGTTGCGTCTGCTCGGGCTCCTCACCGCCTTCATTGATCGGCCCGAATACTGGGTGACGCCGGGTGAACTCCCAAGCGTGCGCGGCGGGTTCCACGCCCACTACCGCGGCCATATCCATGGACATTTGGCTTTACTCCGGGCCATTTTGAATTACGCCGAGGCCGCCGGCGACCCGAAACTCAAGCAATTTGCGCGCGATGGCTACGAATACACCCGGAATTTTGGCTGCCCGAAAATTGGGTTTATCCCCGAATGGACCAACAACAATTGTTGTGAAACCTGTTCAATCGCCGACATCATTGCCTTGGCCATCCGCCTTTCCGATTTCGGCGCGGGCGACTATTGGGAAGATGTGGACCAGTATGTGCGCAACCAATTCGCCGAGCAGCAAGTCATCACTCCGGACAATCCCGCGAAACCCGATACGGGATACTTCGTTATCGCCGGTTTCGCGAACTACATCGAACCGCGGGTGGCTGGATGCTGCACCGCCAACGGGTGCCAGGCGCTCTACTACGCCTGGGAAGGCATCGTGCGCGCCCGGGGAGACCACGCCAATATCAACCTCCTCCTCAACCGCGCGTCATCCTGGCTCGACATCGACAGCCATCTGCCCTATGAAGGGAAAGTCGTGGTCCGCAACAAGACGATGCGCGGCATCTCCGTTCGTATTCCGATGTGGGTGGACCGCGCCGCCCTCAAACTCTCCGTGAACGAAAACAGTTCGCCCGCCACCTGGAGCGGAAACTACCTCCTGCTCAACGACCTTAAACCAGGCGACCTGATTACCATTGAATTCCCCATGCCTACCCGAACCGAACATCTTAAAGTGACCAACGAACCGGAACTCACCTACGAATTCAAGGGCAACAATGTCGTCTCCGTCAACCCACAACCCGCCCAAAACGGCAATATGCCCATCTACGCCAACGAAAAATACAGGGAAAATCACGCGCCGAAGCATGTCGTCGAACGCTATGTCGCGCCGAAGCTGGTGGATTGGTAACCGTTTGCAATTGGGCGATACGCATATCACCGGGGGGGGGGCAGGCACCCGCTATTTGCCCGTAAACGGCGCTTCGGTGAATTCCATCGGCCAATGGACGTCGGCAGGCCCTGGACCTGGTGTTTTCCCCTATTCCTTCGGCGTGAACGTGTCGATGGCGGTCTTCATGAACACCCCCTGCGCCTTGTCTCCTTCGCCGGGAAAACTGGCATGCTGCACAAGCCACACAAGGATGAGGCCGTGCCGGGTGTCGGCAATTGTGTTTGTCGAGAAGGCGCCGGCGTGGCCGAAAGTACCGTCCCCAATGCTGAAACCAAAACCGTAGGATTCCTGGATTTCGGGCGGGGTCTGGCGGCGGGTCATGGTCTTCACCGCCTCTTCCGAGAGATACCTTCTTCCGTCCAGTTGGCCGCCGCACAGAAGCATCCGGTAGAAGCGCGCCAGGTCATGGGCGGTGGAGAACAGCCCGCCGGCAGGCATGGGGAACCTTTCCGCACGATCTGTGAGGGGGTAGCGCAGTTGGTCGATGGGCGTCTCTTCAAGCGTCTGGTGGTCCGCCGCCGCCTTGTACGCTTTTGCGAGCCGCCCCGCCTGTTCCCGGCCCGGCCAGAACGTGGTGTCGGTCATCCCCAGCGGCTGAAACAGCCGGTCGTCAAGGAATTGCTCGTAGGGCATGGCCGCGACGACTTCAATGATTCTGGCCGCAGTGTTGACGCCGGCGTTGCTGTATTGGTATTTGCTGTCCGGCTCGAAATCGAGCGGCGTCATGGCATAGCTGCGGACGCGGGCGCACAGTGGGAATCGGTCGAGCGGACCTTCCAGCGCCGAACTGAAAGGCAGCCCGCTCGTGTGGGTCAGGATGTTCCTAACCGTGATGGGATGGCGGGGACGCCGCAGCAGCACATGGTCCTGATCCCGCTCGGCCGCAACCATCTGGCCGCGGAATTCAGGGAGGTATTTTTCCACGGGATCATCCACATTCACCCTACCCTCGTCCACCAGCATCATCAGCGCGGCGACCGTGACAGGTTTGGATTGCGAAGCGATCCAGAAGATTGAATCGGTCTTCATCGGCACATTTGCCGCGATATCGGCCCAGCCCGCCGCTTCGGTTGCGAGCACCTGTTCCTTGTCCGCAACCAGCATCACGGCGCCGGCCAACTCATGCCTGTCCAAGAACGGCCGCACACTGTCCGCGAGGGGGGGCGCCGACTGTGCGGAGGCAACCGACGGGCGCAGCAAAACCGCGAACCCCAGAAGCGCCGATCCGAGCGCAAAGAATATCCCGTTGCCTGTCATCGTTTGCCGTGCTCCAATTGCAGATGCGATTCCGGCCCGTATTGAGGCGGGACAGGGACAGACTGCGGATTACGCCTTTCTCCCGCCGAACTGTCCGATGGCTCCTGTGTGCGGTTTACACAACATGCGGGTCAGTTTACCGTCAACAAGCTACTCAAGCTGCTCCATAAATGCAAACGATTTATGACAGGGACATCCATATTCTCGGGAGAGTTGTTTTGTCGCCACGGGGCAGACACCGCCGGCAGTCCCCCTGCCGGCGAACCGCCTTATGGAGTAATCCCGCCCTGACAACGCCCCACGACTTGCAAAACAAGGTCGTTCGAAAAGGAACAAAGCCTTTGGTTAAAATGTAGTCTGACCCTGTTTTACGTGTCCCTGTTTTACGAACAGGGGAAACGGGGATGCCATGGATGATTTGCATACGCCCAAAAGACGTGTTTATACTTGCCGCAGGATATGGCAGGTTTGTTCTGTAGCATCTCTTAACGGGAGCAAAAGGAGACTGCAAGATGAAACACTTGGCAAAAGTGACTGTTCCGAGAAGGCCTATCGCCGCACGGCCCGCCTTGGCAGACGTTGTCAATCCCGGGGAGCCCAAGTCGCCCAAGGTGAAGAATCCTAATCCCTGATTGTTGGGGGATTGTCCATCCTTGCCCCGAAATGATGTACGGGCGGCAGTCGGCACAAGCCTCGTCGTATATGGTGTAACGCACGCCATTGTGGACGGGATGTGTGCGGCTTTGGCCGCACAAAGGGGGGGAACGCCTTCCGCCCTGTGGCTGCGGATTGTCGCGTACGACTCGATAGCCTTCGGCCTTCAGCTCCCGTTCGGGTATGTTGTTGACCGGCTTAAGAATGCGCGGGGTGTTGCGGCGGCGGGGTGTGTGCTCGTCTCGCTGGCCTCGATGGGCAGTGTCTTTAGCCTGCCGGTGTCGCTGTGCGTGGCCGGGTTGGGCAATGCGCTGTTCCATGCGGGGGGCGGGGCCGTAAGCATTCATGCGACGCCGCAGCGGGCCGCGGGGCCGGGTTTGTTTGTCGGTCCCGGCTGGTTTGGACTGACGGCGGGCGGGCTTCTCGCATCCCATGGGATGTTTTCTCCGGTTCTTTTTGCGTCGCTTCCGCTGCTGGCCTGTCTTGGGCTTTATGCGGCGGGCATTCCACCCATGGGCCAGGAAGAATGTCCTTCCGTTCCGGCACGGGACGCGCGGTTTTTCCTTGTTTTGGGCTTGATGCTGTTCGCGGTTGCCGCGCGATCACTCATCGGCCTTGCGGAGAATTTCCCCTGGAAATCCGATGTTTTTCTGCTTCTTGCGCTGGCCTGCGCGGTTGCCGGGGGCAAGGCGGCGGGGGGTATTCTGGCGGATCGTTTCGGATGGACCCGCGTGTCGGTGGTTGCGCTGGGCGTGGCTGCACCATTGGTGTCCTTTGGCGCTTCATGGCCGGTTTCGGCCATTGTTGGAATGTTTCTGTTCCAAATGGTCATGCCCGTCACATTGGCCGCCGTGGCGGCGCTGTTTCCGGGTCGCGCCGGTTTTGCCTTTGGATTGGCGTCGTTCGGCCTCCTTGTGGGAGCATGGCCGACTTTCACCGTTTTCAAACCCCTTCTTGGCGGCCATGCGTTCCTGTTTCTGCTGGCGCTGCTTTCGGCGGCGGCGGTTTGCGCCGGACTGGGCATGCTCCGGCGGTTTCACCCTCCAACACCGGCGCGTCTGTAGGCTCCCATGGATGCAGAAACACAATACTGGCAGACCGTCTACAACCAGGCCGCGGCCCGTTTTGAAGAGGACTGGCGTGTCGGCCGGTGGGTCAGTCCGCACTACCACGGCATGGTCCGCGAGTGCCTGGACCGTCTTCTCGGCCCTTTCAAAGGCAAGGGCCTGCGTGTGCTTGACGTGTGCTGCGGTCCCGGTTCGCTGCTCGAAACGCTTTCCGGCTGCGGCTTCCCGTGTGTCGGCCTGGACTGTTCGCGGGGGGTGCTGGAGAGGCTTAAGTCCCATCCGGCACGCAGGAATCTCACCGTACTGCAGGCCGACGCAACCGCGACACCGTTTGCGGCCGGGTCCTTTGACATGGTTTTGTCCGTGGGCATGCTGCAGTGCCTGCAAGCCCCCGGCAGTTACCTTGCCGAACTTGTCCGTGTGCTGCCGGCCGGCCAGGGCCGGCTTATTCTGCTGTTTTCGCCAGATGCATGGCTGGTAAACCGGCGCCGGCGCCGCGCGATCCGGTGCGGTGCGGCAGACATGGCGCACTATCGGCTGCACGCCCCGGAAGCGGTTGTTTCGGAACTGCGGCTGCTCGGCTTCACGGATATCCGTGTGTTCTCCCTGGTCTACATTTTCTACGCGCCCTTGCTGCGGCCACTGCTGCGTTTCATGAACAGGCACATGGCGCAGACGAGATTCCTTGCCCCTTTCGCGACTTCCACGATAATCTTCGCCGGGCGGAAGGAACAACTGAAATAGGGGCGGGCGGAGTCCAATTGGCCCCATTCTCCGATGCCTCCCGAATCCCTCCCTGCGGCCGGTTAATCTGGATATCTCACCGCCCGCTGTAGTGCGCCCACAACTCTTTGCAGGGCAAATTTTTGCCAAGATCGGCGTAGGACGAACTGTTGTTGCACGCCAAATGTGGCGGCGCCCGTGTTTAGCCCGCTTCAGCGGGCTCCTCTTTGCCCCCGGCTTCAGCCGGGGGGGGGCGGTTGTGCAAGGCCACAGCAGCGCGCTTCAGCGTGCTTGCAAAAGGCTTTAGCCGCTGCTGCAAGGCAGACCCATTGCCCGCAATTCTCACCGTCTCAAAGAAGGAAAGCGCGCTGAAGCGTGCTGTGTGCGCGCGCGGAACGCATGCGGGTCCTTCAGTCCTGCGGGCATCCCTTTTGGAAGCGCCGGGAATTCGGGCGGGACACTGCGCGCTTCCCGGAAGTGCCTGTTCCGGAATGTCAGGTGAAACGGTCCTGTTATTCGTTTACAATGGTCAGACATGGTTTTCCATGCAAGGAGGTTCGCCCATGACTATTCCATACAGGCACCCGGCCACCCGTTTTGCCCTGGCCGCTGCTGCTGCTGCGACGATATTGGCGTCGGGTGCCGCCCATGCCGCCGACTGGGAGAAACTTTCCGGTCCGCTGCCGGGCGACCCCATGGGTGTGCATGCCTACCGGCTGAAGAACGGGCTGGAGGTGTATTTGTCGGAAAACCACAACACGCCCCGGTTCTTCGCCGAAATGGCGGTGCGCACGGGCAGCAAGTATGACCCGGTCGATTCGACCGGTCTGGCCCATTACATGGAGCACCTGCTTTTCAAGGGGTCGCAACGGCTGGGATCGGCCGATTTTGCGCAGGAAAAGCCCTGGCTCGACAAGATTGACGCGCTCTATGAGGAGCATTTCAAGGCCACCGACCCGGAAAAGCGCAGGGCGCTGTACCTCCAGATTAACCAGGCATCGGAGGAGGCTGCCAAGTTCGCCGTGCCCAACGAGCTGGACCGGGTGTACAAGTCCATGGGCGCGCGCATGCTCAATGCGCACACCTGGCACGAGGAGGTGGTCTATCAGGTGGACCTCCCCGGCAACCGGCTCCGTCCGTGGGCCTTCATCGAATCCGACCGGTTCAAACAGCCCGTTTTCCGGTTGTTCCAGACCGAACTGGAGACCGTGTACGAGGAGATGAACCGGGCGCTGGACAACAAGGACCGGGCGCTGCAGCTTGCGGTGGACGCCAAGCTGTTTAAGATTCATCCCTACGGCCAGAAACCCACGCTGGGATCGGTGGAACACCTGAAGAACCCGTCGCTGAAGAACCTGCACAGTTTCTATGAGACCTGGTACGTGCCCAACAACATGGCCGTGTTCATCTCGGGCGACATTGTTCCCGACGAGGTGATCGGGGTGATTGACCAGTATTTCGCCGACTGGCAGCCCCGCGAACTTCCGCAGCGGCCCACCTGGAACGACCCGGCCCCGACGGCCCGCGAAGAGG
>CAZOMH010000120.1:0-9725 GCA_964580415.1 uncultured Nitrospirales bacterium | reverse complement strand
GCGGCTGAGCACCTGGATGACCCGCTCGATCTCGGCCTCGCGGCCGATGACCGGGTCGAGTTTGTTTTCACGGGCCAGCTGCGTCAGGTCGCGGCCGAAGGCGTCCAGCGCGGGCGTCTGCGATTTGCGGCCCGCCTGCGCCTCGCCGCCGGGGCCGGGGCGGCCCTGGTCGCCCAGCAGCCGCACAATCTCCGCCTGCACGCGGGCAAGGTCAATCTTCATGTCCTGAAGCACCTTGGCCGCGATGCCTTCGCCCTCTTTGAGCAGGCCGAGCAGGATGTGCTCGGTGCCGATGTAGTTGTGGTTGAACCGGCGCGCCTCCTCCACGGCCAGTTCGAGCACCTTCTTGGCGCGGGGCGTGAAGGTGATGTCGTCACTGGTGGTGTTCGAGGTGCCGGGCTGCACCTGCTGCTCAATCTCGGCGGCCAGCGCCTCCACGTCGCCCCCAAGCCCCTCCAGCGCGCGCGCGGCGATGCCTTCGCGCTCGCGGCACAGGCCCAGCAGAATATGCTCCGTCCGGACATATTCGCTGCCCAAGCGCACCGCCTCCTCGCGCGCCGCGCTCACCACATGCTTTGCCCGTTCGGTAAATCGTTCCCACATAGGAGTTGCCTCATGCCGTTCCCAAGCCGCTTCATGCGGCGCGCGGGACCGGAAAAATGGTCCGGAACCGGACTTCGTCCGGCCTGAACCTCCGCTGCCTTAAGGATATACAATAACCCCCTTGTCCAACAAGCTTTTACGGCGCGGTATTCGGCAAAAGCGCTGTTAAAAACCGGGGATGGCGCATTGGGATTCGCCGGGAGTGGAAATTACCGCCGGACAACCCCGTCACCGCCGCCTCAAGATGGCGGGCCGTCGCTGTACGATTCCCCTTCCTGCCGGACCCCGCCGAGCAGGTTCATAATCACAAGTTCCTTTGCCCGCCACCATGCCGCCTTTTCATATTCTCCGCCGCAGGCGGCGGCCTCCCTCTCCTTCGTCATCTCGGAAAGCGCCCGTTCCAGTGCCTCTTTTGCGCGTGGCGTCAGTTCAAATGCGTCCCCGTTGGCCGCATCGGGACCATCCGGCTCCGAGAGGCGTTCAATTTCGGCCTTCACACAGACGTGATCCGCGCCCCTGTCTTTCAACAGGCGGGCTGCAAGACCTTCGCCCCCGATTAGCAGGCCCAGCAGAAGATGCTCCGTGCCGATGTAGTCATGATTGAGCCGCTGCGCCTCGGCAATCGCCAGTTCGATCACTTTCTTGGCGTGCGGCGTAAACAGCACTTCATCGGTGTTCACAGTCCCGGTCACGGGGTCCAACGAACACTCAATATCAGTGATCAATGCCTGAATATCCACTCCCAATCCCGCAAGCACGCGGGACGCGGCGCTTTCCTGGTCCCGGCAAAGCGCAAGCAGAAGATGCTCTGTCCGGACAAAACCTTCGCCGGCGCGGCCCGCTTCGGCCCGCGCTCCGTTTAACGCCTCTTTGGCCCACTCTGTGAATTGTTTTGCCATGCGCATAATTTTCCGAAATTTGGCGCCTTCCGGCACGCCCGCGGTATTTTTCGCCCTTTATGTTGCGAAGGTCTCGCGGAACAGGCGGGCGCGTTCCACGGCAAGCGCGCGCGGGTCGGACAGCGCCCCCCGGCAAAGCACCAGGTGGGCGGCCTGGGCCGCCAGCAGCGCCTGGGAAAGCTTTTGCGGGCTCAGTCCCCCGATCATGCCCAGGGAAGCGCCCAGGCGCAGGGCGGACAGCACTTCCAGCGCCTCGCCAAAGCCCAGCAGGCGGGCGCCGCGCGCCACGGCCATGGCGCGCGCGGCGCGGTCCTCAATGTCGAGCGCGCCGCGCTTCATCAGCAGCGCCCGTGACCGCTCCTCTTCCTGTGTCAGCTCAACAGCGGCGTGGCCGACACGGAAAAGGATTTCCTCCTCCGAGATGCCCAGCGTTTCCTGGTTGACCAGCAGGTACAGATGGCCCACCGCGTTCTTCGGCGCCGTACACACGGCCCCTTCAAGGTCGGTCAGCAGGCATTGGGAAACGGAAAGTTCCGGCGCGGCCACCGGCGGCAGGCCGGGCGGCGCCATCTCGCCGGACCAAAGCGACGCGCCGGTTCCGCCAAAATCACCCCCTGCCACGCCGAACAACTCGACACCGCGGTGCCGAATCCGGGCGGCCGTGTCCTCCGCCGCGCCCAGCAGGTTGATTGCGGGCAGATGCAGCAGGACAGAAGCGCGCAGTCCCGTGCCCACCATGCCGAGCCGGGAAGTGAGAAAGCCCAGGCGTTCCTGCCACGCAAACCCCAGGAGGCAGGAGAGCCCGTCATCGACGGTGCCGACGCGGGTCCATGCATCGCGGACGGCCATGCCGCCCGCCAGTGCCCGCAGAACCAAGTGGTCCGAGCCGTTCACCATGATGCCGAAATCCTGGCCGTCGGCCACGTACACGCCCCGGTGGTCGGGACCCTGCAGCACCTCGCGGGAAGCGATTCTTTGCTCGCCGAAAAACTGCCACGCCAGGCTGTCCAAGCCTGAAGATTTGTAATAGCGGCCCGCCCCGAACAGATTGATCCGTTCGAAGGCATCCAGCGCCCGCGCCTCCACGGCGTGGCGTTCGTCGTCGCAGCAGCGCGACGGAAAGGCAAAATCGGAAAGGTTGCGCGCGAGCGTGCAGTGCGACAGCAGGGCTGTCCACTGGTCGGGAACGGTGGCGCCAATCCATTCGGGGACACGGCCGATCTGAATTTCATCCGCCATCGTTCAGTCCGCACCCGCTTCAGTAAGGCGCAGCCCGGACTCCAGTCCGCGAATCTCGTCGCGCAGCCGCGCGGCCTGCTCGTAGTCTTCGGCGCGCAGCACGCTGCGCAGCAGCACCCGCTTGGTTTGCAGGTCGGAATACAGGCGGGCGAGGGAGTTGTCCACATGCGGCACTTTGCCCTGATGGCGCAGCGACCGGTGCAGTCCCTCGAGAATGGATTCAATCTCCCGGCCAAACTCGGTGTAGCACGAAGGGCACCCGACCTCGGCCGTTTCCGCAATACGGTCCAGCAGAAGACCGCAGACCGGACAGACCCGAGGCGACCGGCGCGCGGTCCGCCGGGGCACGGCACCGACATGCACGGCCGGCTTGGCCGTGCCCAGGGTAAACACCGACGACACATCCTGCTTGCAGCGGGACAGACACTCGGCGCACAAATCCTGATGCACCGATTTGCCGTCCACCACTTCGGCGTAGCGCACGGTCGCCGGGTTCTTATGACACCGCTGGCACAACATTAACGTTCGTCCTCCAAACCCAAGTATACCACCACCGGCCGTTCCCTTCCCGCACCTTTCCCGCTATTTCAACAACGGAAGGAGTGTCTTGAATTCGGGCGTGCCCGAAACGCGGAGCAGCTCGAACACGGCCATCTGGACCGACAACACGGACACGCCCGCGCGCGCCATGCGGTCAATGCCGAACCGGTATTCCTTTTCCGAGGCTGAGGACAGCGCGTCGGCCGCAGCAAACACCTCATAACCTTCGGCCAGCGCGGCCAACGCCGTCTGGGAAACGCAGATGTGCGCCTCCATCCCCACTATCAGCAACTGCCGCCGGCCCAGGGCGATAAGCGCATTCCGAAAGTCTTCGTTGGCCATGCAGCCGAACTCCCTCTTTGCGATGCGCGGCAATCCCCCGATTTCCGCGGCAATACGGTCAACGGTTCCACCCAGACGTTCCGGGTACTGTTCGGTCACCAGCACAGGCACGCCCGTAACCCGCGCCGCGCGGATCATCTTTGCCGCATTGGCCAGATAGGCCTCGGCCACCGCCGCGTCTTTGGGCAACAGCACCTGCTGGATGTCAATTACCGCGAGAACAGCCTGTTCACGGTCGAGCAGCATGGCAGAATTCTCCCACGTTCACTATTGAGAAGGCCATTGTACCCCGCCCGGCGCATCGCATACCAGAATACAACGCCGGACACACTTCACCTCCCGGGATGGCTGTGGGGCGTGGGCAAAGGAGCGGAATCAGTCTTCCGCGTCATCCTCGCCTTTGCGGCGGCGGCGTTTGCGCTCTTTGAGCGCATTGGCCTTGTAGAAAAGCGCCGGCTCGATAATCGGCTCGTGGAGGCCTTCGGTCTCCACCTCGCCATAGCTCACGCGCCCGCGGTAGGTGCGGTTGGACAGGATAATCGCTATCGCCTGGCGCGACCAACGGTTGCCCTTGCGCGTGTATACGCCTTTGGAGTGAAGGTAGTTGACAACTTTGCCGGTGCTTTTGGTGTTCAGGTATTCGCGGAAAATCATCCGCACCACTTCGGCCTCGCGGTCGTCGATAACAAGCGGCTTGTTCTCATCCGGCCCGCGCCGGTACCCATAGGGCGCCGGACCGGTTCCATAACGTCCCTGCTGCACCGCAGTGAGTTGGCCACGCTTGACCTTTGCACCGTGGCTGAGTCGGCCCGGACGCTCAAGCACTTTCGCAGCCGTGGGGGAGAGCCCGTTATGTTCCCCAAGATTGTCCATGACACCGCGTTCCAGAATAAATCTACTGCCCAAGATCTCACCGGTCTGGCCTGTATGGCCCGAAACTCGCAACCCCCGGTGATACATGATTTACATCCTCATTGTAAGCGATTTACGCCTGAATGTCAATAGTTTCTGCTCATAATCCTTCTGTAATGGTAACGATTCCAAGAATCTGTCCTATTCCCCCCACGACAAAAAAGAGTGACCGCGCCGTTCGGGGGACGCCCCCCGAACGGCGCGAAAAACATCTTATTATGCGAAAAACTCAGGCTTGGGCGACGTAGTCCGCGATAAGATCACCGATCTTGGAGGTCGACAGGCCCGCTTCCTGAATCTCCTTGACGGAGAGTCCCTTGAGCAATCCGGAATTAAGAAGCTTCACACCGGCCGCCTCAATGGCCAGGGCAGCCTCGGTCTCGCCGAGGTGGTCAAGCATCATCTGACCCGCGAAAATCGCCGCCAGCGGGTTGATTACATTCATGCCGGTGTACTTGGGCGCGCTGCCGCCGATGGGCTCGAACATGGAGACGCCCCCGGGATTGATATTGCCGCCCGCGGCGATGCCCATGCCGCCCTGAATCATCGCCCCCAAGTCGGTGATAATGTCGCCGAACATGTTGCCTGTCACGATAACGTCGAACCATTCGGGGTTCTTGACGAACCACATGGTTGTCGCGTCAACGTGCGCATACTCGCGCTTCACGTCGGGGTAATCAGCGCCCATCTCGTGAAAGGCGCGTTCCCACAGCCCGTAGAGGTAGGTCAGCACGTTCGTCTTGCCGCACAGCGTGAGCTGCGAGGTTTTGCCGGACGCGAGGTCCTTTTCGCCCAAGCCGCGCCACGGCTTGGCGGAACCGCGCTTGCGGGCGTATTCGAAAGCATACTTCAGCGCCCGGTCCACGCCGAAACGCGAATAGACGGCCGTCTGCGTGGCCACCTCATTGGGCGTGCCCTCGTGCATCACACCGCCCATGCCCGTGTACAGGTCCTGCGTGTTTTCCCGCACGACGACGAAATTGATGTCCTCCGGACCCTTTCCCTTGAGCGGGGTTTCCACGCCGGGGTAGAGCTTCACGGGACGCAGGTTGATGTACTGGTCCAATTCGAAGCGGGCCTTGAGCAAAATGCCCTTCTCCAAAATGCCCGGCCTTACATCAGGATGGCCGATGGCGCCCAGATAAATTGCGTCAAACTTGCGGAACTCCGCGACAGCGGAATCGGGCAGCGTCTCGCCGGTGCGCATATAGCGCTCACCACCGAAATCAAACCGCTCCGTGTCCAGGGAAAAGCCAAACTTGGCGGCGGCGGCACGCACCACCTTGATGCCTTCGTCCAGCACTTCCGGCCCGGTTCCGTCCCCGGGGAACAACGCGATCTTGTACTTCGCCATGTGCAAGTCTCCTTAAACTATGGGGTTCCAGCATCCGTCCTCGCAAACAGGGCGCACAGAATAGCACGTTCAAACACGAATTGCACCTTCGCACAAACGGAAGCGGGAGGGCGGCGAAGCGGATGTTGCGAAGCTGCGTAGAAGACGAGGGGAACAGCAGTCTTGGGTCCCCCCTGCGAGGACAGGGAGGACAGAAGTCGAGGGCGAAAAAGGAGGGCTTTCGAGAATACCCCACAATCGACGAACGAAATAATGGCTCCTGTCCCCTCCCTTCACTACACCCCCCCTTGGCCTTTCCTTTCCGTTCAGGCAATCAAATCCAGCCTTGCCATGCATCAGAACTACCGAGGCACCGACGAAGATTCTCATTTTGGGAAAGAAGTTCGTCCCACTTTGGGAAAGCGCCCTGCCTCCCTCCGAATTTCCAAGAGGAACGGCTGTGTTATATCCGTTGTAAGTTGTTGTTACACAGTCTATTGCCAGTTTTTAAATAAACCTCTTTGGTGTTGGCACGGAAAGTGCTTTCTACGTTTGGAGCCAATACGCGAAAGGGTCTTATACAGAACGCAAGGTGGTTCGGAAAGTGCTAAGGCAAGCGCGATACCGAAAGCAGGGCCTAAGGGGAAGAGACGGCCTGCGTGGGACGTAAGATGCGTGAGGCTCCCGGCGGGAACGCCCCCGAAAGGGACGTTGCCGCCGCCCGTGCGGGGTGTGTACGGGACACCCCGCACGGGAGCTTGGGGCACATACCCGGCCATATGGCATGGGTGCCGGTTACTCCGGCGAGGTTCCTAGAGGTAGGGACGCGCGGGAAGTGGGAGACTGAGGATGGAAGTGGGAGACTGAGGATGGAAGTGGGAGACTGAGGATGGAAGTGGGAGGCGAGGATGGAAGTGGGAGGCGAGGATGGAAGTGGGAGGCTGAGGATGGAAGTGGGAGAGGCGAAGCCCGCCCTGCGGTTGCAGGGCGGGCTTCAGTGTTTAGTCGCGGCTACAATCCCAACTGGTCCATTGTCTGATTCTGCCGGTCATTCTGGCCGCCGGCTGACTGTTGCAGCGAACGGTTCATATACCCCTGCGCGGCGGAGGCGCCGGCATTGCTGTTGCTGTCAAGCTGCTGCTGCACGCCCACTCCGGTCATAACCTCACCCATGGGGCCCGCACCGCCGGCACCACCCGCGGCCCTTGGCGCAACGCCAGCCGCCGGCACGGCAGCCGCCCCCTGACGCGGATGGGTGACCGTGCCATTTTGATTGTTGTACAGGAACTGTTCGCCCGCCGAGGTGCGGGGCAGGGCACCCAGGTAGGTCGGATACAGTGCGTCCAGCGTTCCCGGATAGTAACCCACGGCGGTGCCATAGCGGTTGATTGCCTCGCGGATCGACTGCATCGTCTGCATGTCCTGCGGCGTGACCGGGGCGGCCGCCACTGGACCGTCAAGTACGGTCCCCGTTGCGGCATCGTAGCCGTAGGGCGAGCCGTCCGCGTGTTTCGGCATGGCGGGCAAGAAGTTGGGCACCAGCTCGTCCAGCGACGCCGGATTGGTCCCCTTCTCCGCCTTGTATGTCTGGATGGCCCGTTCCAGGTTGGTGCGCCCCATCTGCTCCGACACGCGCGCGACCTGGCCTTTCATCGCCTGCGCCTGTTCTGCCTGAAGTTCTCCCTGGACAGCGGCGGTGGTCAGCGTTTCCACGCTGCATCCCGCCAACAAAACGACCGCAAGCAACGCCATGCCTGATTGCTTCATGATGACATCTCCTCTTAAGACAGTATACCACTCCTCCCAATACCGCGCGACGGCATGGCTGACGGCGCGCAAGCACGGGGCCGTTTCGTCAACACGCATCCCATGACAAACTTCCCTCCGGTGTCTGATCCGGAGGGAAGGAACCTTTCCGCGTTAATGGCGCTTGGGCAAGGCCTGCGCGAGTTTTTCGATCAGGTCGCGCTGTTCGGGGGTGAGATGCGCGGGCACCTCGACCTGCACGCGCACAATCTGGTCACCCTTGGGACCGCCGCCCAGCGACGGCATGCCCAGCCCGCGCAGACGGAACTGCTGTCCCGGCTGTGTGCCGGGGGGAACTGTCAGCCGTGCCTTGCCTTTCAGGGTGGGCACAGTCACCCTGGCGCCCAGCGCCGCCTCGGAAAAGCTGATATGCGCCGCGGTGAGCAGGTCCCGTTCCTGCCGCTCAAACACGGGATCAGGCATGACCTCGACGGTGATGTACAGGTCGCCCGCCTTGCCGCCCCTGGGGCCGGCCGCGCCCTGGCCGGCATGGCGCAGGCGCAGGCCCGATTCAGCGCCCGCGGGAACGGTGATGGTCACCTCGCGCGGCTTGCCGCCCGGTTCGGCGAGCGAGACCTTCCGCGTCACGCCCTCGGCCGCCTCGCGCAGCGAGACGCGGATGTGGGTTTCAAAGGACGCGCCGGACGCGGCGGCCTGGCTGAAACGCGCCCCGGCCCCGCCAAACAGGTGCTCAAAGCCGCTGCCAAACATGGCGCCCAGGTCAAACTGCGAAAAGGCGGAAGACGCATCGGAACCCGGCCCCGAGGCACCGGCGCGGGCGTCTGAAAACTCTTCAGCACCCGCAAAAGGGTTGTCCAACTGGGCGTCGTACAGCCGGCGGCGCTCCTCTTTCTTGAGGGTGTCGTAGGCTTCGTTGATTTCCTTCAGCCTGGTCTCGGCCTTTTTGTCGCCGCCGGTCTTGTCCGGGTGATACTTGTGGGCAAGTTTCAGGTAGGCCTTCCGGATTTGGTCCTGTGTGGCCGTGCGGGGCACGCCCAGAATTTCGTAATAGGTCTTTGTTGCCGTGGCGCTCATGGGTTTGGTCCTTTCTCGCATGTTGTGTCTGCAAGAAAGACGCATGAATCGTGCCAAGCGCCTGAACAGGCGCAACATCATGTTTCACAGCGTGTTAGGACAGGCGCGCTTTGCAGCGGAGAACGCGGCCTCTTCGAACTGCTTCGTCCCGCAGCACTACTGTGCGGAAATGAAACATCCGCCTGGAACGCGCTCATAGGCCCGTGTGTACCGGAGGCTGCCGTCGGCCTCGTAAATGGAGCAGGAGAGCCGGTTTCCGTCCGCGTTGACGAGGCCGAAGGAGGCTTTCTCGCCGCGGTCGAGCACCCGCCGCAGGTGGCCCGGATTCATCCGCACCACCCCGTTCTCCAGAACAATCCGGGCCGCATGGGAATGGCCTGTCAGAAGAAGGTCGGCGCCCGCCTGGACAAGGGACAAGTCCTGCTCGGCATGGGCCAGCCCGATGACGATCCCGTCGGCGGCATGCACCCTCGCCTTGGGTGCCCGGTGGCCGTGGTACTCGGGGCACCACAGGCCGGGCACGGCCAGCACGGTATGGCCGGACATTTCGAGGAGTTCGGCGTCGCGGTAGTCATCGCCCAGATGCAGAATCAACTCCACTGCAAAGGCGCGGCGCAGCATGTCCGCCACAGCGCTCATCAGCCGCACATTGCCATGGGTGTCGCTCATCACGCCGAGAATCATGTTCTTCCCCCGTCAGGGTGTCCGTGAATAAGGTGCGGGCCCGCCGTCACGGTCCGGCAAAAGGCTTCATGGTTCGGCGGAAGGATACCCCCCGCATTGCCCGCAGTCAACACCGCAGCCTGCTTCCCGGAACGGGTTTCCGGCATGACCGGGCCGGGCGTCTACCCCCGTTTTTTCTTGTCGAGGGAATCGCGCAGCGCCTTCAGGTTTTCCATGGCGGATGCGCTGAGGCGATCCTCGAGCAGGTTCGGCCGGGCGGCGTTGCGGCTGTGCATGGCAAGACCGTCGCGCAACTGGCCCTGGTGGTCCCGGATCGACTTGATAAAATGGTC
>CAZOMH010000119.1:0-9759 GCA_964580415.1 uncultured Nitrospirales bacterium | reverse complement strand
TGGCATAGCCGCGCGACTTGGCCGCGGGCGACCCGTCGCTCACCGCGGGGTCAACGTCGGTCACAAAGATGGAAATGGTGTTGTCCGTGTTGCGGCGGATGTCGAAAGTTCGGAACTGCTGGGGGAAGTCGCGCAGCGAGGATGTCTCGACTTCCCAGAAGCTGTTTTCCGGGCCCTGGGTCGGGTCAGACGGGTCGTACGGCTGGGGGGTCACAACGTTTATGTGGCGGTGTCCCGAAATCCATAGGATCAGGTTTGAATAGGCGTGAAGATCGGCAAGCAATTGTGGTGCATCCATGGCGGAGACAGGCATAATCGTTGGGTCGGTGAGGGTCTTTTGCGGAAGTATGGGGATATGCGCGGCGATTATCATGAGCTTGCCATTCGACTGGCCTTCGGCCAGTTCGCTCTTAAGCCAAGCCTCCCGTGTTGCGTCGAGACAGCCGGCGGCATAATTCGCCTGGCCCTCTCCCTTGCAGGTGTCGTCCAGCACAATGACCTTGAGCGGGATGTCCGACCGCGGTTCAAAGCTGTAACAGGCGAAGTCCGCATCGATGTTGTCCTGGGTGAACCCGTGACCGACCGGTTCCGACGTGGTGTTGAAGAATTCCTTCATCCAGTTCAGGCTGGAGGAGGTGGCGGTCGCAAGGGTGTGGCGGTCCGGGTCGGCGACGACGGTCGGGGGTATCTCGAAATTCTCTTCAGGCCCTCCCTTGATGACGACGCCGTAGGGTGTCGTTCCGTCGACCACACCCATGTAGAATCCGTAACCGTCTATGCCGTCCGGTGTGGGAACCTGGTTGTTCTCCATGTTGAGCACCGTGTTTCCGACATGGGCCTGCATGGTCTTTATGTCTTCATAGGCCGAGCCCATCCAGAACTGGTCATGATTGCCGATGGCCTGATACCAGGGAATATCCCTGTCGAGCCCGGCGGCTTTGAAGGGCTTTTGATAATCAATGATGCAGGCCCCGTCATGCGCACCAGAACTGGGGGTGATGACCTTGCCGTCGAGTACGTCGATAAACCACCGCAACTCGTTGTACTGGGAGTTGTTGGCGTCATCGCCCAGCGAGATGCCGAAGTCAAAGGGTGTTTTCTTGTGCAGCGCGTTGACCGTCTGGATGGCGGCATCAAGCACCTGGGTCGTCGACAGAACGACCGGCGAATAGGCCGAACCGGCCGTGTCCGGCGCGCCATAAGGCGCGCTCCAGCCGGCGTAAAGCGGCTGCGCCGGCGATTCTTTGTCGGCAATGTGGATGTCGCTTATCGTAAAAAACGACAAAAGACGCGCCGCACCGGTCACATCCGTGTGGCCCGGCGCCAGTTCGGTCCGCTTGTCGTAGGGCCGTGGATCGTTGGGGTCCGGGCTGTAATTCGTGCCGGGCCCGATGGTCCAGGCGCTGTAGCCGAGTTCTTTGTAGAGCGGCACATCTGCCGGTTTTATCTCCTGGGTACCGGGAGACACCGCCACGGGAAGCACCTGCTGTTCCGCGGTCGTGCGGACCTCCCTGGCAATGGGCCATTCGACAACACATCCCGCCAGTGGCAACAGAAGTACAAGGGTAAAGATTGCGCGGATCAATCCAGACGTTCCCCGGGTCAGAATCATAAAGCCTCCTTGTGGTCTTTGTGGCGCCCGCAGACAGGGCGTGTTCGTCCAAACACGCCTCCCCGCAAGAAACCCCGCAGCAACTGTACCCGGCAATCACACTCCCCGGAATCAGGGAATCCCTGAAATATCCCTGCGCAAGCCCTTAGCTCGGCCCCATACCCCGTTTCCGCGGGATGCGGCGCTATCCCGGCATGGAGACTCGTATGCGCGTACGGAACCCTTCAAAGACTTGGGGGACAAAAGTCGCCTGCAAGATGCATTCCCTCAAAACCTGACCACGCGCCTGCCCCAAGTCCCCCATTGAGGGGGGTGGCCCGAAGGGCCGGGGGGTGTGGACTACGGCACCATGGCCCTTTCGCGACTTCTGTCTTCCCTGCCTTCAAAGACGGGCGGAAAACCGGTCTCTTTTTGCCCCCAAGCGCCCGTTATGGTAGCATCCTCCATACTACAACAGGACCATTTGCCCGGAGGCAGCGGTGTTTTCAGCCGACCGTCCCGGGTTTGGGAGAGCAGCGATGATTCGTACCGCCGTTTGCCGGGCGCTTGCCGCCGGTTTTTTGATGTGTGCGGCAGCGCCGGTTCTGGCGCAGGCACCGGACCTTAAGAAAATGGACATTGTGGAACGGTCCACGCCCAACGGGCCCGTGGCCTTTGTGGACGGTGTGCCGATCGGCCGGGATGAGTACATAAACACCTACCAAAAGCATGTGGCCGAGGTGGTGATGCTTACGCATGACAAGGCGCCGACCGACGAATTCCGGGTGCGCGCGGGACTCACCACGCTCGGCGAGTTGATCCGCCGTCAGATTTTGGTGGCCGAAGGGGCCAAGCGGGGCGTCAAAGTCTCCGATGCGGAAGCGGAAGCGGCCTACGCGGAGAAGCTCAAACGGTTCCAGGAGGAAATGAAGAAGCCCGACGGTTCCGCGCCTTCCGAGCAGGATGTGCTCAAAACGGCGGGACAGACCCGGGAAGAGGCGCGGAACAGCATGCGCCGCCAACTGCTCGAAGACAAAATGGCGGTGGAAATCGCCAGGGAAAAGGGCGTCAAAGTGACCGACAAGGAGGTTTCCGACTTCTATACCAAGAAACCGGAACTCTTCAAGCGAAACGGGCAGATGCACCTCAACCAGATTCTGATTGTGCCCAAGGGCGGCCCCAAGTCCGACGAGCCCACCTGGAAGGCTGCCGAAGACACGGCCAAACGGGCGCGCGCGCGCGTCCTTGCGGGTGAAAAGTTCGACGCCGTCGCCCGCGACATGTCGCAGTCGCCCGACGCCGCCAAGGGCGGCGACATGGGCATGATGGCCGCGGAGCAGTTGCCGCCGTTCTTTGTGAACCTGGCCAAAGCGATGAAGCCGGGCGATGTGAGCGAGCCTTTCCGCAGCCCCTACGGGGTGCATGTGATCCGGCTGATCGAGACGGCCGACAGCAAGAATGTCACGCTGGAAGAGGCCAAACCGCGAATTCGCACCATGCTGGAACAGATGCGCCGGGACGAAGCGGTGGACAAGTTTATCGAGCCTGTCGTCAACGATCCGAAGCGCACGCAGATATTCCTCCAGTTGGAGCGCACGCTGGCCGCGCTCGGCTATGATCCCAAGGCACCGAAGAATGACGGCCCGCAGGGGGCGGCCGGCGTTTCCGCCCAGACGACGGATGCCGCCGCGGCCGCAACCGAAAAACCAAAGGCCCCGGCAAAGAAATCGGCGGCGGCAGGCGACGATTCCTCCGACAAGAAGAAATCGCAGAAGACATCCTCTCCCGCGGCGAAATCCGGCACCAAGAAAAAGGGCACGTGACGGTGTGAACGCGCCGTGCCGTTCCCGGTATCACCACGCCGCCGCAGGCGCGGTCCTTGTGCTGTTGCTGGCCTCGGTCGGGACCGCGGCCAAGGAGGGTGTTCCTTATCTTTGGCCCCTTGACCGCACCCCCGACCTCTCTTCAAGTTTTGGCGAGTACCGTTCGGGACGTTTTCACATGGGGGTGGATCTCTCCACAAACGGCGAAATCGGCGTTCCGGTGCATGCCGCGGCGGACGGGTATGTTTCCCGCGTGCGCTGTTCACCCTGGGGCTATGGCAGGGCCGTCTACGTCCGTTTCAACGACGGCTTCACCGCCGTCTACGGCCACCTGTCGGGCTTTCGCGAAGACCTGTGCGGTTATGTGCGCGCCGAACAGCACAAGCGCGGGGCCTATACGGTGGAAATGGAGCCCATGGCGGATTCGTTTCCGGTCAGGCGCGGCGAGGTAATCGCCTTTACCGGAGACACGGGCATCGGGCCGGCCCACCTGCATTTTGAATTGCGCGACCCGGCGGGACGGCCCGTCAGTCCGTGTCTTCTCGGCATGACCTGGCCCGACACGGAGCCTCCCGTGTTCAAGTCCGTGCTGGTGACGCCCCGTGACCCGCTGTCGCGGGTGGAGGGCGATGTGCTCCCGCTGGTGCGCAAGGCGGAGCGTTCAAAGGAAGGGTGCTGGACCTGCGCGCCGGTGCGTGTGCGCGGCGGTTTTGCGGTGGCCGTGGACCTTGTTGATCCAACCCCGGCGGGCAACAAGCTGGGCGTTCATCAGGCAAAACTCATCGGCCCCGACGGAGGCACTGTTTTCGAAGTGCGGCACGACACCATCGCCTATGACGAACATGGGGCCGCGTTTGCCTACCATCCCTGTTTTGGCGACGAGGGGCACTTTCTGCTGTTGTGGCGCTGGCCGGGCAATGCGGCCGCGAGTGATGCAGTCAGTCCCGGCGACGGCTGGTGCAATGCGCCCCTGGAAAAGGGCCTTTATCACATCGAGTTGACGGATTTTATGGGCAATGCGGCAACCTTGGAATTGCCCATAACGCCGGACACAGGCGTGGAAAAGGAGGGCGTCTCCCGGCCTTCGGAGAACGGTCCGGACAGGGTTGACGGCGAGTTGAAACTGGAGATGTCGGGCACCTTCCTGACAGTCACCGCGACTTTTCCCACACCTGAAGCGCGCGAACCCGAACTCGTCGTTGACGGCCGGCCGGCGGCGGAATCTCCCTTCTTTCCCGCCGGCAAACACACCTTCCGCGCCGCATGGCAGTCCGTCGCACCGGGCGGGCAGGTCGCGATTGGCGCGAAACACCCCCGGTTGGCTTCTGAACCCATAATGGTCGAAACCGTTGCCTCCGGTGCCGCCCGGAGTATTCAGTGGGATAATGGACCCCGGTTGGACATTCCCGCAGGCGCGGCCTGCGGACCGCTTTTCCTGCGCGCCGGGTCGCCGACAGGCGTTCCCGCGGCGTCCGTGCCCGCGTATGGACCCGCGTGGCGAATCTGGCCCGACACCGCACCACTGGCCGCGGCCGCCGAGGTGATGCTGCCCATGCCGGAGGGGGTGCGCAATCCGGCCCATGCCGCCATCGCACGACGCGGCGTCGGCGGCTGGAGTTGGATGAAGACCACACGGCGCGGCGGCATGCTTGCCGCGCGTACGGACCGTCTTGGTGATTTTCGGGTCATTGAGGATGATCAGGCCCCGCGCGAACTGGAATTTGCGCCGGGCGCCACCACGCCGATCACCTCGGCCCGCCCGCATATCCACGCGTCGGTTTCGGATGCGGGCAGCGGCATTGCCGCCTGGGACCTGCGTTGTGACGGGGCGTGGCTCCTCTCCGCCTTCGATCCCGAGACGGGCCGTGTGGACTGGGAACGCGACGAGGACCTCGCCCCCGGCACGCATGAGATAACCCTCACCCTGACCGACGACGCGGGCAACACCTCCTCCAAGAAACACACGATCATCATTCCGAAGAAATGAACGCATGCCAGCCCGTTTTCGCGGGGGCTTGCATGCGTTCACAGCGGGTCAACACCTCATTTTAATCTTGCCGGTGCGGCCGGTTTCGTCTCTGCCGCCGTATTCCGCATTGCGGCGCAAAGCGCGCCAACAGAAACGCCCCGGCCGGCGCGAAGCCGCCCGGGGCGGAATGGAAGAATTTCCCCTTACAGGGACAACAACTTGATGTAGTCGTTGGTCGCGGCGGAATAGTTGCCGGCGCGGTCGCGGAACTGCACGCGCACTGTGTTGTAGCCGACGGGTCCCGGCAGCGTGTATGCGTGCGGGGACTCCGGCGTCTGCCATGCGGACCAGTGCATGCCGTCGTTGCTGAAGCGCATCTGGTTGACGCCGCTTCCGGCTCCGTCATCCCACGTCAGGCTGAGCGAGACCGCCGCGCCGGATACGCTCCACGCGCCGTTGTTGATGCTGATCGTGCCTGTCGGCAGCGTTGTATCCAGCCGGATATAGTCGTTGAACGCGGCAGAGCGGTTCCCCGCCTTGTCAAGATACTGCACGCGCACCGTGTGGTAGCCGTCGCCTGCCGGAAGCGTGTAGGACCGCGTGGCCTTGAGCGTTTCCCAGGCCGACCACGTTGCGCCGTCGTCGCTGAAACGCATGCGGGCCACACCGCCGCCCGCGCCGCCGCCCCAGGTCAGCCCGAGGGTAACGTCGGCACTGTTTGTTGCATACTTGTTGCTGTTGATAACTATACCGCCTGTAATGGCATAAGGATCAACAAAAACCGCAACATAGGTTGCGGCGGCGTTCATGGTAACCGTGGTCGGGTTGGTGGAGCCCAGGCTGTTGCCGGCCGCATCTTCCCAGTGATCAAACACAGAAGTCCCGGCCGCGGTTGCCGTCAGCGGAATCTGCAGGCCGGTGGAAAAGGCATAGCTGCCCGTGGGCGGCTTCACGGTTCCATTGCCCTTCACGTTCGTGACAAGGTCATAACCAGCCGTGTCAAAGGTGGCCGTCGCAACGATGGTCGCACTGGGTATGGTTGCCGAATACGCATAGAAGGGGGAATTGAACACGGAAGTGCCGCTGCCGATGTTCAAATTCCAACCGCCGAAATAACTGCCCGAACTGGGGGCGGCTGTTATTGAACCAGTCGAACCGATGGTCACGGTGTAGGTGCCCACACCCGGATTGGTCGTGCCGGAACCCGCTCCCGCATGGGCAACCGTGAGACTGGTCGTGGTCGGCGGGACGATGACTTTGGCGCGGGGAGCCGCCAAGGCGGTGGCGCCGATCAGGAATACCGAAACCATCAAAACAAGCGCAAGTGAACGTTTCATAGACATACCCTTCTGTTCTTTGATACTCCACACACAGGTTTCAGCGGTCCAACCGCGGACCGACCGGATACCAATGCTCCATATAGCCCTATCAAAGCCCGTAAAACATGATGATTGTGGGGGAAAACAGGCTGGATGTCAAGAGAAGAATTATGGGGGGATGCGCCGTGGAAAGGTCGGTAATCGATCAATGCCGCCGTTCCTGTCCGCCAACTGAAGCGCGATGAGGCGGCGCGACCACGCCAATTCGAGGAGAAGGAAGCGCCGGGGTGAGCATGACCAGGCCGCCCCGACCGGGAAATTACCAATAAAAAAAAGGGTGCGGAGTCGCAGCAGGGGAAGGGGAGGGGAGGAAGTGGGGGGAAACCTGCAACGACTCCGCATATCTTGGGGTTTGTTGTATACAACTCAGGCCCAAGCCTGATTGTCCGCATGAACGCAGGACAAATCCGATAACGGTGCGGTCCTAGGCCCCGCAACCGGTCGATGTCTTCAACTTTCTGATTCTCGTTAACGCCTTGCGCCAACAAATCACTCCACAAGCGCTGACAACGACACCGGGCACCTGGTAAACTACCCCTCTGGCCAACTCATCTGCGCTTGTTTGGTGCCGGTTAGACTGGCCAACCTGTCGATTGGTTTCATACTCCCGTCACCAACGTCACTTAAAGCTTACCACAAACAAGAACAAATCTCAAGTTTCTTCAAAGAGTCCGCTTTCGCGGCCCATGCGCAACAGTCCCAGTACCTTTACCGTTGCTTTGCGAACTTGAACTACGGCGCCACACGTCATTGCGCCTTTGCATCAAACTGTTCGTGATTGGAGGCCATCACCTCCAGCAGGTCCTATTATACACGATATGACTGGACTGAGCAAGTGCCGGGCAAATATTTTTTCAGGGATACCGGCCGCGGATTCGACGGACTGATCGGTGCATCGTTGCACACTAATGGATTGTTCCCATGACCTGGGCATCACCGCCGCGGGCGTACCACCAGTCCAGGCGGGACAAGGCCTCCCAGTAGGACCGCTCGAAAATCAACGCGAACTTGCGCAGGCTGAACGGTTTGGAAATGTAGCCGTCTGCGCCGGCGCGCAGCGCGGCGGACATGGGATACTGGCTTTCGTGCCCGGTCATCATGAGGATGGCCATGCCGGGGTAATTGGCGCGCACGCGCCGGGCGAGTTCGAGCCCGTCCATGCCATCCATCTGGGCGTCGGTGATTACAAGGCTGAACTCGTCGTCGCGCAGGGCGTCCAGCGCCTCTTGCACGCTGCCGCGGGCGGTCACGTGATGGCCCAAACCGCGAATGTACTCCCCAAGCGTTTCGAGAATGCCCGGGTCATCGTCAACGATGAGAACACGGAGTTCTTTAAGCATGACTTTCCCCGCGCCAAACGGCGCGCTGTTCTCGTCACCGCAACTGTCCCCGGCCAGATGGTAGTCCAGGGATTCCGGGGGAGTCAACCATTTCATGGCCGCCGTAACGGAGGTTAGCGGAAGAAGATTAGCGAGACGAGCGCGAAGACCGGCAGGAGTACCAGGGCGCTGTAGGCCATGTAGCCCAAAAAGGTGGGCATGCGCACGCCCCGGCTCTCCGCGATGCTCTTGACCAGGAAATTGGGACCGTTGCCGATATAGCTGTTGGCCCCCATGAAGACCGCGCCCGCCGACACGGCGAGAAGACTGACGGACGGGATGTGCCCCGTGGCCGTGACCACGCCGCCGAGCGTCGGCGCGGCACCGGAGGGCAGCGCCCCGGCCAGTTCAAAAAAGACGACATAGGTGGGCGCGTTGTCCAGAAAACTCGACAACGCCCCCGACGCCCAGAAGAACTGTATCGGCGCGGCGATCCCCAATGCCGCACCCCGGGTGCGCAGTATCTCGATGGGGATTTGCATGGTGATGAAAATGCCCACGAACAGGCAGGCCACTTCGGCGATGGGACCGAAGGAAAATTCATTGTACCGGTGTATTTCGCGCGGGGTGCGCAGCAGCGAAAGGCCCGCGAGCGCAAGCAGCACCGTTTCACGCAGGTAAACATTGGGAAGTGTCCAGGACAGCAGCGGCAGTTTCTCCCCGGGAACCAGCACGGCCACCGCCAGCACCACACCGGCCAGCAGCGCGAAGTTGAACTTGCCGTCCAGTTTCAACGGGGTGACCTGCGTCTCGTCCAGTCGGATGTCCTCCCTTCTCTCCTTTTTATAGGCGTTCACTTCCAAAACGAGGTACACGGCCAGGACCGCGCCCACGGTGGCAATCCACAGGGGAAGGAGGCGGAGCGTCCACAGGAACGGAACCCCGCGCAAATACCCCAGGAAGAGCGGCGGGTCGCCTATCGGCAGCAAACATCCCCCGATGTTGCTCACCAGGAAGATGAAGAAGACGAAGGTGTGCGTGGTGTTCTTCCGCTCCGAATTGATCTGCAGCAGCGGCCGGACCAGCAGCACCGAGGCGCCGGTGGTTCCGATGATGTTCGCCAGCACGGCCCCGAGCAGCAGGAATCCGGCGTTCGTTATCGGGTGGGCGGGAATGTCCCCCTGCAGCCGAATCCCCCCGCTGATGGTGTAGAGGGAGAACAACAGGATAATAAAGGGGATGAAGTCGTTGATGAGGGAATGGTGAAGCAGCAGCGTGACGGCCGCCGCGCCCTGCGGCGCGTCCGGCCCGGCCGTGCGCAGAAAATGGTGCGCGCAGACCACCCCCGCGAGAAACAGCGAGACCAGCAGTTTGTTCCGGTTCGATTCCCACCAGTGCGAAAGTCCGGGCACCAGCGGGAAGAGGGCAATGGCCAGCAGCAGCACCACAAAAGGCCAGCACCAGAACAGGCCGGGCGTGTCGGCGGCAACCGAACCGGAACCGGCAGCGGCGGCGAGCAGGGGGAGTTGGGAATGCGTCACGGGAACACCTGTCTCTTTCACCGGCCCGGAGTTGGACGGTTGGCGGGGTCGGTGCCGAAAGGGTAGCAGGCCGCACTTTGGCGCATCAACTCCCACCGCGCAGGCGGCGCTCTGATACCGCGCCTTCCCGGAAACGG
>CAZOMH010000118.1:0-9770 GCA_964580415.1 uncultured Nitrospirales bacterium | reverse complement strand
ATCCTATTGTTGCGGCGGCCCAGACCATTGGGCGCGCCATTTCCCTGACTCCAGTATGACCATAACGTCCCGGCGATGACAAGTACTGTTTTCAGCGCACCCGACCGGGTTCCTTTGGGTGTCGGGACCGCGGCAGGCTGTCCGCCGGGCACTGTTTGTTGACCACGCCGGCGCGGCCCGAGTTTCATGCGGTTTCCGGTCCGGTTGGGCTATACTGGCCGCGCAGAAAATCCGAACATCGCAGGAGCAGTTGGGCACCATGAATCGCGGAACACGGGAACCGCATACGGAGGCAGGGCTTCAACCGCGCCGGGAATTTCTCGGACGGCTTGCCCTGGGTGTCGCCGGAGCGGCCTCCTGTGCGGGCAGGCCGGAGGCATGGGCCGCGGCGTCGGCAGACAGCAGGACAACCCGTCCCAACCTCGTCTATGTGTTTGCCGATCAGTGGCGTGCCCAAGCGGCGGGGTACAGCGGGGATGTCAATGCGCGGACACCCAATATTGACCGGCTTGCCGGGCAAAGCGTCAATTTCACGAATGCCGTGTCGGGGTGTCCCGTGTGTTCCCCCTACCGGGCGAGCCTGCTTACCGGGCAATACTGGCACAAGCACGGCATTTTCCTGAACGACGTTCCACTGGGCAATGATGCCGTCACCATAGCGGATGTGTTGCGCGGCGCGGGATATGACACGGGCTATATCGGCAAGTGGCATCTGGACGGACACGGCCGGCTCAGTTTTACGCCGCCCGGGCGACGCCATGGTTTTTCCTTCTGGCGTGCGCTTGAATGCACGCATGAGTACAACAATTCCCAGTACTACGGCGATGAGCCCGAGCCGAGGCGCTGGGACGGTTACGACGCCATTGCCCAGACCGAGGAAGCCCGGCATTATATACAGGAGCGCCGCAGCGGCACGCAGCCTTTTGCGCTGTTTCTGTCCTGGGGCCCCCCGCACAATCCCTATGAAACCGCCCCCCAAAAGTACCGCGACCGGGTTCGTGCGGAAGATATCGTGCTGCGTCCAAACGTGCCCGCAGCACACGCGGAAGCGGCCAGGAAGGACCTGGCGGGTTATTACGCCCATTTGATGGCGCTGGACGACTGCGTAGGAGAGGTGCTGGAAACGCTGGATGCGTGCGGTATTGCCGAAAACACGCTGTTTGTTCTGACTTCCGACCACGGCGACATGCTGTATTCGCAGGGCATGCAGCGGAAACAGAAACCCTGGGACGAGTCCGCCCGCGTGCCCTTTCTGTTGCGGTATCCCGCTGCATTGGGGCATGCGGGGCGCGAGACCGGCTGTCTGTTGAATACTCCCGATATCATGCCCACCCTCCTGGGCCTGTGCGGGATTGCCATTCCCGGAACCGTGCAGGGCCGGGACTTCTCGCAGGACCTTGTTCAGGGACGGGAACCGGCGGCGGACGCGGCACTGGTGGTCTGCATCAGTCCTTTCGGCGAATTCTTCCGCAAGAACGGCGGCCGTGAATACCGGGGTATCCGCACCCGACGGCACACGTATGTGCGCGACCTGAATGGTCCGTGGTTGTTGTATGACAATGAGGCCGACCCCTGTCAGCAGACCAATCTGTGCGGCAGGGCAGAGCATGAGGGGCTTCAGGAACGGCTTGACAAGCGACTGGTGCAGGTGTTGGAGGAATACGGAGATCAGTTTGAACCGGGTGAGGCGTATATTCGGCGCTTTGGCTATGCGGTGGATGCCACAGGCACCGTGGCCGTTCACCCGTAGCAGGAAAAGAAACGCATGCGGCGGCTGTTGCGCCCATGACCGCGGCGTCCGTTGGCGGGTGGGTGTGACGGATGCGATGGACCGGTTAAAGATGCTTTCACGGGGCTGCGCGGGGCGGGATTCCGAATATTGCCGGCAGTGCGGCGCATTGGCGCTTCGGCGGGTTTTGTATCCGGTTTTCAGGGTTTGCCAAGGCTGGTCACCGGGTTCCCGCATGAGTATACTAGGCGTTGTGAAAGTAGTTTGAAATCGGGGGGGCGGGGCGGCGGACCGGCGCGCGGGGCGCGAATGGGTGCGGGTGCGAAGATAGGATAATCGCTTGGGCAGTGGTGAAATATCAGGCGGGGTTGTCCGGGGCGGAGTGCGCTTTGTGTCCGTCGCATGCGCCAGCGCCGCGGGGTTGCTCGCGTGCTATGTCCTGCTGACGTGGTTGACCGGAAACTGGATACAGGGCTCGCTCGGGCCGGACTTTGTGCCCATGGCGCCCAGCACGGCATGCCTGACCGTGCTGCTCAGCATTGCCGTGATTGTCCGCAGGGTTTCCCGAAGGAGGGACGGAGGGCGTTTTATTGTCAGTGTCGCCGTGACCGCCATCGCGGTGACGGCGCTGCTGAGTTGGACCCGCCAGTTTCTGGCCGCCTATTGCCCCGTGACGGAAACGTGGCTGAACGCTGCCATGGTCCGCGTGATGGGCGCCTCTTTTGATTCGCTATCCCCGCTTACCCTGACCGTGCTTGTCATCACGGCGCTGGCGCTTTTACTGGATATGGTGCCGCGGAATGCGGGACTGCCCTGGCGTTACGCGGGACCGTTCGCCGCGTCGGCGGCCCTTGTTATCGCATTTGTGGTAGTTGTGAGTTATGCGGTGGGCACACCGTTGCTGTACGGCACGCGCACGCCTCCCATGGCGCTTCCCACGGCCCTTTGCATGGCCCTGCTCAATGTGTCCGTTTCGCTGGAAGCGCATGCAGACATGTGGACCGTGTCTTCGCCCTTCCCCGGGCAGGCGCCTGATCCCCCCGGAATGAAGCAATACACGCCGGCATTTGCGGTGCTCTTCCTGTTTCTCGTGGCATTCATGATCGTGTTGGGCACGCTCTATCTGCGCGAGCAGGAGTCGGCAATGCGCCTTATGGCGCAGGACAGACTCGAAGACGTTGCGGATGCCCAGATTGTCCAGATTGCCAATTGGCAGACGGAACGCATGGAGGATGCCAAGGCATTCACCGAAGCGCCGTTTGTGGCGGACGATCTTCGTGAACTGCTGTCCGGTCCCGAGTCGGAGGGGCTCCGCGCCCGGGTGGCGGGGTGGCTGTCCGTGTTCAAGGCGGGCAGCAGTTACGAACAGATCACGGTTTACGATTCCAATTTTATACCGAGAGCGGGCACTTCGGAAAAGAACCCCATGCCCGAAGCGGAGTTTCGGCAGGCGCTTGCCACGGCATTTCGGGAGCGCAGGGTTTTCATGACGGATTTTTGCTTTGGGGAGGGCGGGGATGTCTATATTGATTTTCTTGTGCCCACGGGGTTTCGAAACGTGCAGTCCCCGGCTGTCCAGCCGGACCCGGTTGCTGTTGCCGTGTTCCGGGTGGACGGGCGACGGCTCATTTCCCCCCTTTCCCGAACACTGTCGATGACAGACCCCACGACGGAGATATTGTTGGTTTGCGGTCGGGACCGGGATATTCTGCCCCTGAGCGAAATACCTTCGGAAACACAGGCTCTGCGGGCCGCCTGCCAGCCGGTTAAACCGTCCGACGCAGCCGGCACCATGGCCCTCAAGGGGGAGGCGGGGATCGCCGAGGGACCGGATTGCCGCGGTGTGCCGGTGGTCGCCGCCGTGCGGCCGATTCCCGGCACCACGTGGTCAATTGTGGTCAAGATGGACAATACCGTGATCTATGCGCCCGCCAGGCATCAGGTTCTCCAGGCGGCTGTGATTATCTTTCTGCTCATACTGGCCGCCGGACTGAGTGTGGGCGTTCTCTGGAGACAGCGAAATATCTCGTTCTACCGGGAAGCGCTCGATCTTGAGCGGGAACGGGGCACGCTTGCGCAGCGTTTTGAGCACCTGATGAAGCATGCCAACGACATTATTCTGCTGGCTTCCCAGGACGGGACCATCCGGGAAGCCAACGACCGCGCGGTTCAGGCGTACGGCGCTTCTCCGGCGGAGATGCGAAAGATGAAGCTGCCCGAACTGTGCGCGCCTTCATCCAGAGCGGAAGCGCTGTGCCGCACGGAGGAACTCAAGGCGTCGGGCGGCACCCTGTTCCAGAGTGTTCACATGCGGGCGGACGGTTCCACCTTTCCCGTCGAGATCAGCGCAAGTGTGGTGGGCATTGGGGGGGAATCCTGCCTTATGGCGATGGTGCGTGACATCTCCGAACGCGAACGCGCAGCCGAGGCGCTTCGGGCAAGCGAACAGAATTTCCGGGCGCTGTTCGACTCGATACATGACCTTCTCTTCGTGGTCGATCTCAATGGAAACATCCTGCGCGTCAACGAAACGGTCATTTCCCGGCTTGGCTACCCGGAAGCGGAACTGGCGGGAAGCAGCCTGCTGTTGCTGCACCAGAAGGAGAGAAGAGAGGAGGCGGCGCGCATCCTGGAGGACATGGCGGCGGGCAAGACCGATTATTGTCCCGTGCCCCTTGTCACCCGGGACGGCGGCATCATTCCCGTCGAGACGCACATTGTCACCGGTGTTTGGAGCGGGCAGAGGGTGCTTTTTGGCATAAGCCGTGATATTTCCGCGCTGCGCAGGTCCGAGGAGAAGTTTGCCCGGGTATTTCAGAACAACCCGCTGCTTATGGCCATCAGCACCATCGACGAAGGCCGCTATCTGGAAGTCAACGAGGCGTTTTTTCACACGCTTGGATATTCCAAGGAAGAGGTTGTCGGCGCGACCTCCCTTGAACTGGGTGTTTTCGTGGAACCAGGCCAGCGCGGCATCATAAAGAAGACGGTGCTCGAGACGGGCGCGCTCAGAAACTTTGAAACGACCGTTCGCGCCAAAGACGGGCAAATCCGGACAGGCCTTTTTTCCGTGGACCTGGTGCAGGTGCAGAATCGCGATTTCCTCCTGACTGTGATGAACGACGTGACGGACCGAAAACGGGTGGAAGAGGCGCTTCTGCTCGTGCGCAAGGCGGTGGACAGCACCAGCGAGGCCATTGGGATGTCCGACCCCGCCGGGGTTCACTTTTATCAGAATCAGGCGTTTACCGGACTGTTTGGGTACACAACCGGGGAAATGTGCGCCGCCGGCGGCCCTGTTGCGGTTTACGAGGACGCCCGGATTGCCCGCGAGGTGTTTGATACCATCATGCGCGGCCGTTCCTGGAAAGGGGAGGCCATGATGGTATCCCGAACGGGACGGCATTTTCCGGTGACTTTGAGCGCGGACGCGATTAGGGATGAACAGGGCAACATTATCGGTCTTATCGGCGTGCATACGGATATTTCGGAGAGCAAACGGATTGCGGAAGAGCGCCAGCGCCTTCTCGAACAGACGCAGCGTGATGCCAGAACCAAAGCGGAACTGCTGGCGGAAGTGAACCACCGGGTAAAGAACAACCTCACGTCCATACTCGGGCTGCTCCTGGGTGAAAAGCAGTTTGTCCCGGCCCGGGACCGGGCGCTTGTGGCGCCTGTGCTTGACAGTCTTGCGCTGCGTATCCGGGGGCTCCTGCAGGTTCACCAGATGCTGTCCGATGCGCACTGGTCGCCCATGCGCCTGAATGATCTGGCCGAACGGGTTATCCGCGCGGCACTGGTGGCCGTTCCAAGGGGGCGCCAGGTTTCCGTGACGCTCCGGGCTTCCGCGGTTCAGATTTCGCCCCGGCAGGCCGGCAGCCTGGCGCTTGTGCTCAACGAGCTGGCGGTGAACACGGCAAAACACGCGCTTCAGCAGCGGGACGAGGCCTGCATCATTGTGGGTGTTTCCATGGAGGGCGCAACTATCCGCCTGGAATACCGCGATGACGGTCCCGGCTATCCGGAGGCGGTCTTGAAGGGCGGGGCGGGGGGCGTGGGATTGAATCTCGTGCGGCAGCTTGTCTGCGAGACGCTGCGCGGGACCCTGAACCTTTCCAACGAAGACGGCGCGGTGGCCGTCCTTTGCATTAAAACGGAAAACCCGCGCCAGACCTAGCGCACCCGGTTGGCGCGGCGCACAACCATGGATAGAGCAAGAAGATGGCCAGAGTATTTCGCGTGCTGATTGCGGACGATGAGGCACTTATATGCAATTTGATCCAGAACGAACTGGAGTCCATCGGACACCAGGTCGTGGGCCGCGCCTCGGACGGGCGTCAGGCGGTTGAGATGGCCCGGAGCCTTAATCCGGACATCGTTTTGATGGATATTGCCATGCCGGAAATGGACGGGCTGGAAGCGGCACGGCAAATCCAGGACACCTGTCCAATACCGGTGGTTCTGCTCACCGCGCATGATGATATCGATCTCGTGCAGCGGGCGGGCGAGGCGGGGGCAGGCGCGTATCTTGTGAAGCCGCCCTACGCGCCGGACCTGTCCCGCGCCATGGCCATCGCTGCGGCGCGGTTTGCGGATCTGACGGCCCTGCGCCGTTTGAATGAGGATTTGCGGAAAGCGCTCGAAGAGGTTAAGACGTTGCGCGGCATACTGCCCATCTGTTCAAGTTGCAGAAAGGTGCGTGACGACGCGGGGGCGTGGAAGGAAATGGAAGTCTATATCGAACAACATTCGGAACTGGAGTTCAGTCACGGCCTTTGCGAGCATTGCACCAAGGCACTCTATCCTGACGAATATGAGGCCATGATGAAGCGCAAGGCACGAAAGGCGCAGGAAGGGTCACAGGAAGCTTGAAGGCTGGTGCAGCACCTGTAAGGATCGGAAACGGCAATGGCTGTTTATGGCTGTTTTCGATTAAAAACGACCGTCTTAAGCTGTTTCCGGCTTTATTCATAAACGCATGGGCGTGTTCAGAAGCGGAGCGTGTAGTTGAGTGACAACCAGTCTGCCTGAAGGGTGCTTTTGGAACCCCTGCCCAGATGCGCATAAATATCACCATTGCCGGAGGCGGACTGGCTGCCCTTGAAGAGGTGCGCCAAGGCAAGGCTTATCTCTGACCGTTCTCCCAAAACGCGGGTGAAGCCCGCGCCGATATGGTCGTTGGCCACCGAGGGTACCAGGGTACTGCCAAAGAGGTGGTCGTCGTTCATGGCACTGGTCAGGTGTCCATACCCGGCCCGGAAGGTCCAGCGGGGATTGGCGGTCCATTCCACGGAGGCCATAATACCGTGCTGGTTGTTCCACCCCAGCCCGGCACCCGAACTGGGCTCATGGAAGAACCTGACGTCGGACCAGTTGATGAAGCGGTAGTCGATCTCGATTTCCACCTTGGGGGTGATTTTGAATCCCACACCCGTCTGGAATGTTGGGGGCATATCCACCGTGTGCGGGGTGATGTCTCTGTACCTGTCGAACCCCTCCGACCATTGCCGGGACGTCAGGGCGGCCCCGAAAGACCACCGATCCCAGTGGCGCAGCAGGCCGAGGCCGAATCCCGCGCCCAGGGCTGTGTCCCATTTGAAGTCGCCGCGGCTTGCCAGCAGGCGCGGGGTAACCTGGTCCGTTCGGGCGGCGGAAATGCTTCCGTTGACACTGAGTCCCAGCACCCAGCCGGAGTCAAGACGGCGGGCATAGCCGAGCGTCAGGCGGGGCTGAAAGAACTCCAAATTCCTGTCATTGAGTCCCTCAAACAGGCCCACCCAGGACCGGGGTTGGGGAAAATGAACCATGGCTCCTGTTGGAATGTGGAGGCTCAGTCCGAAAGTTCCGCATTCACCGGGCAGCACCACACCCACGCCCGGAAACCCGTTCCATTCGTCGTCCGTCATTCTTTCGCTGAAAGGGATTTCCGCGATGCCGTTCGTGTCCAGGGTTGCGCGGGAGTGAATAATGGACGTTCCGAATTCAACGCGGCGGTCAAGCCCTTCCAATCCGGCGGGGTTGAAGGTTACCCACGATGCATCGCCCGCGCCCGCCACGGCCGCGCCGCCCCGTCCCACGCGGACAGGGTCGTCGCCGAGCAGCAGAATGCCCTCGGTCGCTTGGGCAGTCCATGCGGCCAGCAAAAGGGAAACAACCGGCAGAAGGGGCAGAAGTCGCCCGCCGGGGTGTTTCCATAAACAGCGTTGTCCGGTAACAGACACCTTTTCTGTAGCTCCAATTTCTGCCGAAAAGCGGACGGTGAGAGGCATCATACGGGCTTTGGCGGCCCTTTCGCGCGTGAAAGCGGGCCCGCGGGGTGCCGATGGCCGCCTTCCCTGAACGGCGTCCACGCCGCGCGACCGAGCGCGACAAAAGGGGTCTAGCATATACCACCAGCATATCAGATTGTGACAGCGTGCCGAGTCGGGGGATTGCGCCGGAGGGTGCCGCGGTGAAGATTTCCTCCCTCCCCGCTTCCTATTGCGCCTGCGGCTTCCTATAATAGGAGTGGGTGTCCGGCCTTGAACGCAGTGCGACGGTTGGTGTCAACCGGGGCCTGCGGTTTCCAAGACATAGGAGGTGGTGCATGCATCGATCTTGGACCCGTCTGTCCGGTATTTTGGTGTGCGCGGCACTGCCTCTCTTTCTTTGCCCTTTTGCCCTGGCCGGTGCCGGGCGTGTGCCCGCGGATGCCGCCGCCATACAAACGGAGATGGGGCGGGTTATCGCCTTTCTTGATTCCGCGGAGTATGCCAAGACCGCTTCGGTGGGGGAGCACACGGTACTGGCCTATCGCGCGGCCCGGGACAGGGAACCCAGTATCGAGGAATTTGCGGTGCTGTCGGGGATATTCAGCGGTTCGGGGTTCAAGCGCAGCGACATCCTGGCGGCGGCGCTGCGCGGCAAGGAGGGCCCGCTTTCGTGGGAACAGTGCAGGGCTTTTCTGGCGTCCGCGGGGGAAAAGGACTTTCAGGGGAACGCAGACACGCGGGCGGTTGCGGAGCGGTTGTCGGAAAACTGCGTTAACCGGATTACGTCCGCGTTGTCGCCGAAAGGTCCGCATGCGCGGCCCGTGCCGCTGCCAGAGAAGGCCGACCCCGTGCCGGTGCCAAACGAGGAATACAACGTTTACTATGGCTATCTTCATGCGCACAGCGACCTTTCTTTGGATGCCGCGGGGAGTCCGCTGGAGGCGTACACCCATGCGCGCGACACGGGGCACCTGGACTATTTCGCTCTGACGGACCATGCCGAGTTTCTGGTGCTGTGGCCGTGGGACCACAAATGGGAGCAGTTGAAGGATGCGGCGGAGGCCGCCTATGCGCCCGGAAAGTTTGTGACGCTTTGGGGGTTTGAATGGTCCAATCCGGTGCTTGGGCACATCAACGTGCTCAATTCAGCAGACATGACCAGCTGTCTGGAACACTTTTGGCTTCCCGAGTTCTATTCCTGGCTTGCCGACAGACCGGGGGCTTTCGGCCTGTTCAACCATCCCGGCCTGTATGACGCGCTTGGGGTCGGCCTGCGGCACCTGCAGCGCTTTGACGCGGTAACCGATCAGATGGTCGGCATCGAGGTTGCCAATGAACGGAACGGCTTTGACCGCTACTACTATTCGGGAAATTGGGAAAACGACCTGAGTTACTGGGATTTGGGCAATACAAAAGGGTGGCGGCTGGGCCCGGTGATCGGGCAGGACAACCACTTTGCCGACTGGGGCACGATGGATTCGTTCAGAACCGCAGTGCTCGCCAAGGAGTTGACGCGGGAGTCAATCATCGAGGCCTACGAAAACCGCCGTTTCTACGCCACCGAAAACAGCAATCTGCATCTGGACCTGCGCTGCTCCGGATTTCCGATGGGGTCCGAACTGGAGGCGGTGCCCAGAATCTTTACCGTGAAGGCGGACACCGCACCGGGCGAAGCCTTCGAACAGATACGCCTGTTTCGCGACGGGGTTCTCCTTCAAACGCAGACCGTTGCCGGCAATCCCGTTCAGGCAACCTTCTCCGACACGTCCTACTCCGGCGACGCCTACTAT
>CAZOMH010000117.1:0-9773 GCA_964580415.1 uncultured Nitrospirales bacterium | reverse complement strand
GCCCTCCGCATCAATCCGGAAAGCGTCCGGCGGCAGACCGCCATCAACCGACAGAACGACCCGCGCCCCGTCATCCGCCTCTGCCACCTTCGCCGGACAGCGCTGCTCGATCCGGTCCTTTAGAATGGCATAGGTTCTGGAAACAAGCGGCCCTGCGGGCGCTTCAATCTTGACCCGGAGTTCCTCCGCTCCTCCCACAGTCTGAACCGCACGATTCTCATCCGCCATGATGCGCCCCGGCATCCCCGCACCAACAGCAACCGCGCCGGTATACTTGAGAAAAGTCCTCCGATCATGGATTTTCATCGACACATCTCCTTCCGCCTGTGCCGGCGGTCGTATCATCCCAAACCTGTTTCATGGGGAATGAAACGGCAATTGTGCCACGTGGACAAGACGCAACGCGACAACACCCGCCGCAGTCCAGGTTGGGGACAACGCAGTCATCGCAGCAAGCCCCGCCCGCCCTTGCGGTGGTCGTTGGCTTCAACCCAGTTCATTCCCCAACCGGATCACCTCGCTCACCAGAAGATCAAAGTCCTCACGGCGGCTGCGGTGGTTCGTGACCGCAGCGTGCAGATACTTCCTGCCCCTGATGCTGACGATTGAGGGCAGGGCAATTCCCCGCTCCTGAAGTTCTATCTCAATCTGTTTGTTCAGAACATCAAGCGCTGTATCGTCCACACCAGACCGGATATAGCGGAAACAGACCACATTCAGCGAGACCGGCAGCGCCAATTCCAGTTCGGGCGCCGCCTCCACCAGCCGGGCCAGATACCGGGCCTGCGCGATATTCTGCCGGATGAGCCGGCCGTATTTTGCGCTGCCCTGCTCCTTGATGGTCATCCATGCCTTGAGCGCATGGAAACCGCGTGAGAGATCAAGGCCAAGATCGGAAAGCCAGGGCACATCGATCCCGGTAAGGCCGCGGTCCCCCTCGCCATGCGCCAGATACGTCGGCATCAGTGAAAATGCGCGGCGGTGCGCGGCGCTGTCCTTGACGAGCACGCAGGCAATCGGATAGGCCAGGTACATCCACTTGTGCAAATCGAACGCCAGTGAATCCGCCCGCGCCAGTCCCGACACAAGATGCCCGTAGTCGGGGGCAATGGCCGCCCAGGCGCCAAACGCCCCGTCCACATGGAACCACAGGTTCTCTTCACTGCAAATGTCCGCGAGACCATGCAGGTCGTCAATGGACCCGGTGTTTGTTGTTCCGGCGACCCCGATCACGCACAAGGGCTGGAACCCCTTCGCCCGGTCCTCTTTAATGGCGTCTTTCACGGCCCCGGTGTCCACCCGCATCAAATCGTCTACCGGCATCCGCCGCAGCGAATCGTTTCCAAAGCCAAGCAGTTCAACGGCCTTTTGCAGGGAAGAGTGGGCCTCTTCGGAACAATAGATGGTCATTCGCCGCGCCGCGCACTGCATGCCCCTGTTCCGCACATCGAAACCCGCCCGGGAATTGCGCGCGACCGCCAATCCGATCAGGTTCGATGCCGAGCAGCCGCTCGTAAGAACACCGCTTGCGGTGGCGGGATAGCCGAGCAGCGACTTGCACCAGTCGAGCACCTGCATCTCCACATAGTTGTTGCTCATATACGAGAATGAACCGCCCACCGAATCCGTTGACGTCGCCAGCATCTCCGCAAGCATGCCCATCACCGTTCCGCTCCCGGCAACCCATCCCCAGAACCGCGGATGGCTGTTCCCGATCTGGTAGGGGCGTATGTACTCAAGATACTCCTGATACACCGCGTCACCGGACTCGGGCTCAAGCGGGGGCGGGCTGGAAAAATGTGCTTTCACCCGCTCCGGCGCGTGTTGCCAGGCCGGACGCTCCCGTAACGTTCTCACGTGGTCAAACGCATCGTCCAGCATGCGGTGACCCAACGCGCGCATGGCCTCCCAGTCGCCCGGGTCAAGCGTTTCTTCCGGCGTATTGTCGGTTTTCTGATCCATTGTGGTGTTCTTCTCCAAACGCCCGCGACATCCGATTCCCTGCGGGGAACCGCCAGGCAATGGTTATACAGTTTCTTCTGAATGCCGTCAAGCGAAACGCGCCGATCCGGCGGCTTGAATGAACCCCGACGCGGCGGGGATGAACGCAAACGTCCGTCCCGGAACACGGGAGCAAAACGCCTCGCCCGCTTCCCGCAAGTCGCCCCCCCCTGCCCCCCTTTTGACTGCCATCGTTCCGAGGACCTATACTCTCGCCAACGTTCATCCGTGTCAATATGTTTACCAGAAATGCCATAGAGGGTGCGCGTGGGCGCGCGTTAGGGGTGCAAACATCGCCGGGTGCGGTGCTTGCCGGATTGTTGTTTTCCCTCTTTTCTTTGCTCCCCGCCGCTCCGGCGCAACCATCCGCCACCCCCGTTCGCTTCGTTCCGCAATGGATCCCCCAGGCCCAGTTTGCCGGTTACTTCATGGCCGTCGAAAAAGGCTATTACAGTGAGCAGGGCATCGACATCACCCTGCTCCGCGGCGGCCCCGACGCCCCCCCCGGCACGCTGCTGTCCGGCGGCGAGGCCACCTTTGCCACCATGATGCTGTCGCAGGCGCTGGAAAAGCGCGCGCAGGGCGTGCCCGTTGTGAACATTGCCCAAATCACCCAGCGTTCCGCGCTCATGATTGTGGCCCGCAGGAACAGCGGCATCACGTCGCCCCGGGACCTGGACAAGAAGAAGATCAGCATCTGGCAGGACTACCGCGCGCAGCCCCTCGCCCTCTTCCGCAAACTCGAAATCACACCCACCGTCGTGCCCCAGAATTCCACGCTCAATCTCTTCCTGCGCGGCGGTGTCGATGCGGCCTCCGTGATGTGGTACAACGAGTACCACCTCATTCTGAACGCGGGCATCGACGTCAATGATCTGACCGTTATGTTCTACAACGAATACGGCCTGAACTTCCCCGAAGACGGCATCTACTGCCTCCGCGGCACGCTCGACGCCGACAGGGATTTGTGCTGCCGTTTCGTGCAGGCCTCGGTAAAGGGCTGGAACTATGCCTTCGACCACATGGGCGAGGCGCTCGAAGTGGTCATGCGCCGCGCCGAGGAAGCCCACACCGGCACCAACTACGCCCACCAGCGGTGGATGCTGGCGCGCATGAAGGATCTGATCCACCCGGCCGGCGGCACCCACCCCCTGGGCTATCTGGACCCTGGAGACTATGCCACCGCGGCCGAAGAACTGAAGCGCTGCGGCATCATCCAGACCATCCCCCCATTGGAGGAATTCCATGCCGCGTGCATCCAAGAAAACTAGGTTCGGTCTGGCATTCAAACTGTCGGGCGTGATCCTGTGGACCACCGCGGCCATCTTCTTTTCGGCCTTCGTCAACAACTACCGCCTGTCGCAGGACATTGTCCTGCGCAACGCCGAAAACAATGTCGGCAGCCTTGCCGCCGCCACTGCAAACCATATTGAGGAAATTCTCGGACGCATCGAGACGCTTCCCACGCTTGCCGCCGCCGTGCTGGAAAAAGAACCGCTCACCGCCGACCGCGTGGAAACCCTGGTCCGCAACATCGTCCAGGCCAATCCGGCCGTGTACGCATCCATGATCGCCTTTGAACCGAAAGCCTTCGACGGCGAATCGCAGTACTTTTGCCCCCACGCCGTCCGGTCCGGCAAAACCGTCGATATCGCCCGCCTGGGAGGGGACAACTATCAGTACCACACCCTCGACTGGTATCTGATTCCCAGGGAAACGGGCCGCGCCATGTGGAGCGAGCCCTATTTCGACGAGGGCGGCGGCAACATCGCCATGGCCGCCTATTCGGTGCCCTTCTACCGCGAAACAAACGGTGAACGCCGCTTCGCCGGCGTGGTGACCGTCAACGTTGCCCTCGACTGGCTGCGGGAATTCATGGAAAGCGTTCACCTCTTTAATTCCGGCTACGCATTCATCCTTTCCGCAAACGGAAACTTCATCTGCCATCCGAACACCGGCTATGTCCTGCACGAAAGCATCTTCAGCCTGGCAGAGGAAAGAAAACTCCCCGAATGGCGCGAGGCGGGGCGGGCCATGCTTGCCGGGGGGGACGGCATGATGCCCATCCAGGGAATATTCCTCGACAGGCAATCCCGGATGTGCTATGTGCCGCTGCCCTCCGCACAATGGTCGCTTGGCATTATCTTTCCCGACGACGAGCTCTTTCTGGACACACGCAACCTTGCATACATCACCGCGACCATTGGATTTGTCGGCTTCTGCCTCCTCTTCTTGCTGGTCGTCTTCGTGGCCCTGCGCATCACCCGCCCCCTTCGGGCCCTTTCCAGCAAAGCCACCGAAATTGCAAAAGGCAATCTCGACATTCCCCTGCCCGTTGTCCGCAGCAGGGACGAGGTGGGCGAACTGTCCAATTCGTTCGAAAACATGCGCACCGCGCTGAAGGAATACATTTCCGATTTGACCGAAACCACCGCGGCCAAGGAACGCATCGAAAGCGAACTCAAGATTGCCCACAGCATTCAGATGAGCTTCCTGCCGCGCGCCTTCCCGCCCTTCCCCGACCACCTCGAATTCCGCCTCCATGCGGCCCTCGAACCCGCCAAGGAAGTGGGCGGCGACCTGTATGATTTCTTCCTGATCGAGAACGACCGTCTCTTCTTCACAATCGGCGACGTCACCGACAAGGGCGTGCCCGCCGCCCTCTTTATGGCGGTCACAAAGACCCTCATGAAAGGTATTGCCCTGCAGGGGCCCGACCCGGCCACCGTGCTGGCCGCCGTAAACAACGAACTCTGCCAGGGCAATGACGCCAATCTGTTCGTGACCGTGTTCTGCGGATGCCTCAATTTCAAAACCGGCGAACTGCGCTACTCGAACGCGGGGCACAACCCCCCCATAGTGGTTGAGCCGGACGGCGCCGTCCGCTGGCTTGAAATGCCCCCCGGCCTGGTGCTGGGCATTGTCGAGAACAGTGCCTACGAAACCCGGGTGCTGCAAATGCGCCCCGGCTGCCGGATCGTCACCTACACGGACGGTGTGACCGAAGCCATGAACGGCACCCACGAGCTCTACTCGGATGAACGCCTGTTTGAGTGGGTGCGCGGCGCCGGATTACAATCGCCCAGGGCCATTGTGACAGGCATCCTGGAGTCGGTTCATGCGCATGCGGAAGGCACGCCGCAGTCGGATGACATTACTGTCCTGGCCGTTGAGTATGTCGGCGACTGAGCCCGGAAACCTCCGTTTCCGTTAATACCGCCCGTTCCGGCCCGGCAGCCGGCCACGAACACCAATACGCGCACCCAGGACAAGGAACCGGAAATGTTGGACATAAGGGAAGAGAATGGCGGCATGGTTTGCGTCTTCTCCGGAAAACTCGACACTGCCGCCTGCCTTGAAGTCGAAAAGGCGTTGACGGCCCGCGCTCGCCCGGCAACAGGCCCGGTGGTGTTTGACCTCGACGGGGTCACCTTTGTCGTCTCAATGTTCCTGCGCCTGTGCATACAGACCTGCAAGGACGTGGGGACGCCCCGCTTCTCCATCGTCAACGCCTGCCCCGCGGTGCGCAAGGTCTTTGCCCTGGCCGGTCTGGACGCCCTCATTACCATCCGGTAAGGCGCCGGCGCACCGGCCCTATTCTTCGGAGCGCCGCAGGCACACCGTCAAACGGTTCCGGCCACCGCTGTTCTCGTATTCCAAACCGGCTGCAATCGCCCGCACCAAGTGCAACCCCAGCCCCCCGATCGGCCGTTCCTCAATCGGACACGTTATATCCGGAGCCGGACCCGCCCCGCTCTTCGGATCAAAAGGCGTGCCGTCATCCTCAATATGCAGCACCACCCTGTCATGGTCCACATCGGCGGTCACATCAATCCAATGATCCCTTTCATCCGAAAAACCGTACTTGACAATATTCGTGAAAACTTCCTCAAAACAAAAATCCACGTTGAACAGCGCCGCATCGGACACCCCCGCGCCGGCCAGATATGCATGCGCAGCCTCGGTAAAGCGCTCTATTTCCCCGAAGCGGTTGACGAGGCGAATATGGAACGTTTCTTGCGTTGGTCCCGGCATGGGCAGCATCCCGCGGCAGACCTTTGCCCCGCGCAGCATTGCCGCAATGCAAGGCGCGGAGACGTTTTCCTGTTCACATTATGCCTCACAAGGAGAACATTTCGCCATGACCCCAAAGACGGACGGGCGTTGACAACGGGACCTGTGTACGGCGGCAAGCCGGGCGAAAGTCGGGGCGGCCCCGGAACACCGCGGGTTGGCCTCACTCGCATGTGGTTCCGATTCCGCGTCCGGTACGGTGCTGAGGCCAAGGGCCAAACGCAAAGCCGGCACCCCTCATCTGTAATGCCCCGGACGTGCCTGATCCGGTGAACAGGGCGAACACACCCCAAAACTTCCCGATGGCGGGTTTTCTCTTGGACAAGGCGGGCGGGAAAGCGTTATTCTTGGGATGAAGCGGGCGGTTCGCATGACTGTTCCTTTCCGCGAAACCCGACGGCTGCTCCTTTCTGTCTGCTCTCTTCACTGGGGCGCGAAGGGAAAGTTGCGGCCGCATTGGGCTTCTTTCAACCGGTAAACTTCAGGAGCTTGCAGAGATGAGAGGTTTTCCTTTGTATGTGCGCGCATGGTTTGTTGCGGGCTTACTGGCCGCAGCGGCGTTTCCGGTTGTCGCGGAAAGCAGGAGTATTGTGATTCTGCACACGAACGACCTGCATGCGCGAATACGTCCCGGTCATTATGGACTGGGGGGGATGCCGTATGTCTCGGGATATATCCACCAGGTCCGCGAGCAACGCCGCGACGTGCTGGTGCTTGATGCCGGCGATGTGACGGAAAAGGGCGACATGCTTTCCTTCATGACGCACAATTCCGTGATGTATGAGGCGATGGACGAGGCCGGCTACGATGCGGCAACGCCGGGCAATCATGACATGCGGGACCCTCTGTATCTGGACGAAGGGGTCAAGAACGCCCCGCACACCGCCTTTGTCTGCATGAATTGCTTCCGTCAGGACGGTTCACCCCGTTTTGCGCCTTCAAAGATTTTCACGGTGAACGGCGTGCGCGCCGCGGTCGTCGGTTTGACGGTCAAGACAGGCGACGATTCGGACAGCACCCTGAACGACGCGGACTGCATGAACCGCCTTGCCGAAGAGATCGACCGCGTCGAGCCATTGTCTGACATACAAATACTGCTGTGCCATTTGGGTTCCCGGGCATGCCTGAAGATTGCGGAACGTGTTCCGGCGGTTGACCTGTTTGTCAGCGGCCACACGCATGAATTGCTGGCGACGCCCGTCCGCGCGGATTCAGGCGCCTTGATTGTGCAGGCGGGCGAATATGCCAACAACGTGGGGCGTGTCGAACTTCGGGTCGATTTGGAATCCCACAGACTGACACAGGCGGATGTTTCGGTGGTGAAAATGGATCATGACGCCATTCCGTGCGACAACAAACTGCTGGCTGTCATCGGAACACGCGAAAAAACGGTCTGTCCGGAGGCGGGCCGTGTTGTTGCGCGGTGCGACGAAACCCTGCGCGGGACCGATCTCGGACCGCTTGCGGCCGCGGCGCTGCGCCGGTCCGCAAAAACGGATGTCTGTCTTTTCAACGGACCGTACATATTCCGCGCCGACCTGCCCAAAGGGGATATCAACATAGGGGACGTCTTTCTTGCAGGCGGCTTTCGCGGATACAGGATGATCACCGTATCGCTGACCGGGAAGGAAATCGAGGTGTTTCTCACACCGCGTCCGGACAAGGAAGAGGCGGATGAATCGTGGGACGGGTTTGGCGCAAGCGTTGAGAAGGTCCGTGGCGAATGGAAGGTGTCGAGTTCGCTTGATCCCCTGAAACATTACTCGGCGGTGATTCCGGCGCTGGAATGGAAAGAACGCGGCACGGACAACGGCACTGCGGGAAAAGGAGCGGTACCGTGTCCCGTCACCTTCACCGAATCCATGGTTGATTACATTACCGCCAACATTCCCAAAGAAGTCTCTTTGAACGCATATCTCAAGACCATGCCCGGCAACATCCGTGAAACGCGGTAATTCCGCGACAAGCCTCCCTGGACTTTCTTCCGGACCGGGCGGGACGCCAAAGCAACCATTCCGGCGGGTCCGCACCCGCGCGTTTGAGCGGGAATATTGCTGTCCGAAACGGCAAAAGATCACACCCGGGACATCCTGAAAAGGGCGTTGCCGTTCTCCTCCGGGGAACGACTGAAACAGCAGTACTTGTTTGACATCCCCATGCACCGTGTGCTTTTCTATGCTTTCTTGGTTTCGCGCTTCCGTGCGATTCGCAGAGTCAGGGCAACCCATCATGCGGGCTGCCGGTGCGTCTTTTCCGGAGAACAGGTTCACAATACTATGTGGTATGTGGTACGACGTTTGCTCTTGGGGTTCAGCCTGATTGCGCTGGCCTCGGCCATACTGCTCGGGTCCGATTGGGATCGGCGCAAGACTGCCACCACCCGTCCCATACCCCAGGTGGCCATACTGCAGTACGCCACACGCCCTCTGCTCGACGACACTGTCGCCGGCAGCCTCGAAGGACTTGCCGCCAGGGGATTTGAGCCCGGAAAGACCGTGCAGGTAAAACGCTTCAACGCGGAGAACGACCTCCCCACCGCCAACAGCATGGCCAAGTCCATTCTAGACGGCCATTTTGATCTCGTGCTCACCGTAAGCACCCCCTGCATGCAAACCATGGCCTCTGTCAACCGCGAAGGCAAAATCAACCACGTCTTCGCCGCCGTCACCGACCCCTTCGGCGCGGGCGCGGGCATCAGCAAAGAGAATCCGCTGGACCACCCCAAATGGATCGCAGGCATAGGGACCTTCCAACCCGTGCGCGACACACTCCTCCTTGCCAGGAAGTACTACCCCGATCTCAAAACGGTCGGTGTCGTCTGGAATCCCGGCGAGGCATGCTCCGAGGCATGCGTGAAGATCGCCAGGACAACCTGCGAAGAACTGAATATGTCCCTCCTCGAAGCCCAGGTGGACAACTCGTCGGGGGTGCTGGAAGCCGCGGGCTCCCTCGTGGCGCGCGGGGTGCAGGCTTTCTACTGCGGCGGCGACAACACGGTCGAACTGGCCGTTGATTCCGTGATAAAGAGCGCCAACCAGGGCCGGATTCCCGTCTTCAACAACACCCCCGGACTCATCGAAAAGGGTTGTCTCTTCGGCTTGGGCGCCAACTACACCGAGGTCGGCAGGCTCGCCGGAGAACTGGCCGGCGACATCCTGAACGGGCGCAGCCCCGCCGACGTCCCCGTCAAAGACGTGGTGCCGCGCAAACTGGCAATGAACCTGCAAGTTCTGGCCACCCTGCGCGACCCATGGAAAATCCCGGATGAGGAACAGGCCAAGGCGGATATTCTGGTGGACAAGGACGGCAAACTCGCCGGAACCAAGACGCCCGCCCCCGCGCTTTCGAACACAACGCCGGAGCCCGCAAAACCCAAGTTGACCAAGGTCTGGACCATCGACTACGTGAACTATGCGGAGGCCGATCACGTCGATGAGACACACCAGGGCTTCTTCGAGGAGTTCAAGAAGCTGGGCATGGTCGAAGGGCGCGATTATCGCATGAACATGAAGAACGCCCAGGGCGACATGGCCACCCTCACCTCGCTGGTGGACGCGGAATTGACGGCCCGGCCCGATCTCATCCTGCTTACATCCACCCCCACGCTCCAGGCGGTCATCCAGAAGGTCAGGGACATCCCCGTGCTCTTTAGCAACGTGTCCAATCCCATTGTGGCGGGTGCCGGCAGGACCGCCGAG